>JADGRM010000004.1 GCA_017880945.1 Gallionella sp.
AAACGCCGCTATCATCCTCGCGCTTTTCGATGTTGAAGCCAAAGAAAGAAAAATAGCGCGGCAAGTGGTCTGGTTGCAGATCATAGTTACGCTGACAGTTGCAAGCATCGCTTACAGCACGAAGGGCACACCGCAATTTGCATTGGCGGTGTTAAGCGGGGGTGGCGTGTCTGTGGTCAACGGGGCAATGCTGGCTTGGAGGATGTCTCGATCAGCCTTGCATCCAGCCCGTGAAGTGCCCGATTCCCGTGCCGTGCATCAACAACTCCGGCTTTTGTATTTTTTCGCCGCCGAAAGATTTTTGGTGGTCTTCACGCTGCTTGGTTTGTGCATGGCAGCGCTGAAATTGTCGCCGCTCGCATTATTGGCTGGCTTTGTGATAGGTCAATTAGTGCTGTTGGCGGCTCGATTGTTATTAAGTAAAATTAAGACAGAGATAGTGACTAAAAATGTCTAGCGAAGCACACACATCAGCAGAATACATCAAGCACCACTTGCAAAACTTGACCTATGGCCATTTGCCAAACGGTAGTTGGGGGGTTGCGCACACGCCCGAAGAAGCCAAGGCGATGGGATTCTGGGCGATCAACCTGGATACATTCCTTATGTCACTGCTGCTGGGCGCGGTGATCATGTTCGTGTTCCATCGTGCCGCCAAAAGCATTTCCACAGGGACGCCCAGCGGACTTCAGAATTTTTGCGAGTGGGCCATTGAATTCATCGATACCAGCGTGCGCGGTTCATTTTCAGCCAAAAATGACATGATCGCGCCGTTGGCGCTGACCATCTTCTTCTGGGTTTTTGCGATGAACCTGATGGATCTACTGCCGATAGACTATGTGCCCTTGTTGATGCACGAACTCGGCATTCCTTATTTCAAAATTGTTCCCTCTACTGATCCGAACGCCACTTTCGGCATGGCAATCGGCGTGTTCTTGCTGGTGCTTTATTACAGCGTAAAGATGAAAGGTTTGGGCGGATTCGTGGGTGAATTGACGTTGCAACCATTTGGCAAATGGGGCATGCCTGTCAACCTGTTGCTGGAAGGCGTCAACTTGATCGCCAAACCGATCTCCCTCGCGTTGCGTCTGTTCGGCAATATGTATGCCGGTGAAATGATCTTTATTTTGATCGCGCTGATGGGCGGCACATGGGCTGGGCTTTCGTTGGGTAGTTCAACCTTGTACGGATCACAAATCCTGCTGTCGTTGGGCTGGGCGATTTTCCATATCCTGATCGTCACCTTGCAGGCTTTCATTTTCATGACGCTGACCGTGGTCTACATGGATATGGCACACCAGGAACATCATTAAAAAAACGGATTTATTAACTTAACTTTTTCAAACAGGAGAAATAAAAAATGGAAATGGCAAATGCACTGCTGTACATCGCTGGAGCACTGATGATGGGTTTGGGCGCGCTGGGCGCGGCTGTCGGTATCGGTATTTTGGGTGGTCGTTTTTTGGAAGGTGCCGCACGTCAACCAGAGCTTATCCCTATGTTGCGTACCCAGTTCTTCGTGGTGATGGGTTTGGTCGATGCGGTGCCGATGATTGCTGTCGGTATTGCGATGTACGTTCTGTTTGCGGTGGCGCATTAATTCGCCATAAGCGACAACGCATAATTTAAGAAAGGTAGCTTGCATGAATATCAATGCAACTCTTCTCGCTCAGACGATCATGTTCGCACTGTTCGTGTGGTTCTGCATGAAGTTCGTCTGGCCCCCGATCATGGCCGCGCTGGAGCAACGCAAGAAACATATCGCCGATGGTTTGGCGGATGCGGAGCGGGCGAAGCACGATCTGGAATTGGCCGCCAAGCGTTCCGCAGAGATTTTGCGTGAAGCGAAGGAAAAGGTCGGCGAAATCGTGGCCAATGGGGAAAAACGCGCCAGCGAGATCGTCGAGACAGCCAAGGCGCAAGCCAAGGTAGAAGGCGATCGTATCATTGCGGGTGCCAAGGCCGAGATCGATCAGGAAGTGTTTCGTGCCAAGGAACAATTGCGCACCCAGGTGTCGTCAATCGCGCTTGCAGGCGCGAGCAAGATCCTGGGTCGTGAAATCGACGCCAAGACGCACAGTGACCTGCTCGATAAACTCGTTGCGGAAATCAAATAGCCATGGCTGAAGCCCTTACCACAGCCAGACCCTACGCTCAGGCGGCATTCGAAGAAGCGCAGAAGCTCGGAGATTTAAAAGACTGGTCTGAAATGCTGCTGTCGCTCACCGAAGCGATCAGTCATGCGGAAGTTCGCGCGGTTGTCACCAGCCCGCGCTTTCTCAAAGCGCAGATCGAAAAATTGATGGACGGCCTGCTGGGTAGCCAGGTAAAAGTTCAGCAACGCAACTTCGTCCGGATACTGGTGGACAATCAGCGTCTGCTGTTGTTGCCGGAAATCGTCGTTCTGTTCGAAGCGTTGCGCGCAGAAGCGGAAAAGACCGTGAATGTCGTGGTGGACTCAGCGTTCGAATTGTCTGCCGCGCAACAGGAAAAGATCATCGCTTCGCTGAAGGCACGCTTGGGCCGCGAGATCAAGCTGGTCTGCAAAGTAAATAAAGAATTGCTGGGCGGCATAGTGATTCGTGCCGGAGACAAGGTGATCGATGGTTCTGTGCGCACCCGTCTTGGCGAAATGGCAAATGCGCTTGCTTGATTAAAAATACACTGGCCTGATAAAAGATATATCAATGAGGAAATGCACATGAAGCTCAACCCTTCTGAAATTAGTAATTTGATTCGCAGCCGCATCGAAAACTTCGACGCACTGACACAAGCGCGCACTGAAGGTACAGTGGTTAGCGTCACCGACGGTATTGTTCGTGTACACGGACTTTCCGACGTAATGCAGGGTGAAATGCTGGAATTCCCCGGCAATACCTTCGGTCTTGCGCTTAACCTCGAGCGGGATTCTGTCGGCGCGGTGGTGCTCGGTGAATATGAGCACATCACTGAAGGCGATACCGTCAAATGTACCGGCCGAATTCTTGAAGTGCCGGTTGGTCCGGAGTTGTGTGGACGTGTGGTGAATGCGCTGGGTCAGCCGATCGACGGTAAGGGCCCGATCAACACCAAGATGACCGACAAGATTGAAAAAGTGGCGCCGGGTGTGATTGCGCGCAAGTCCGTTGATCAACCGGTACAAACCGGTTTGAAATCGATCGACTCGATGGTTCCGATTGGTCGGGGTCAGCGTGAACTGATCATTGGCGATCGCCAGACCGGCAAGACCGCCGTGGCGGTGGATACCATCATCAATCAAAAGGGTCAGAACATGACCTGCGTGTATGTGGCTATCGGTCAAAAAGCATCGACCATCGCCAACGTGGTACGCAAGCTTGAAGAACATGGCGCGCTGGGTTATACCATCGTGGTCGCAGCCACCGCTTCGGATTCCGCCGCGATGCAGTTCCTTGCGCCTTACGCCGGCTGCACCATGGGCGAATATTTCCGCGATCGCGGCCAGGATGCGCTGATCGTTTATGATGACTTGACCAAGCAAGCTTGGGCATACCGTCAGATATCTCTGTTGCTGCGCCGTCCACCGGGCCGTGAAGCGTATCCTGGCGACGTGTTTTATTTGCACTCACGTTTGCTGGAACGTGCGGCTCGCGTGAATGCCGACTACGTGGAAGCGTTCACCAAAGGTGCAGTCAAAGGCCAAACCGGTTCGCTGACCGCATTGCCTATCATTGAGACACAGGCTGGTGACGTGTCCGCCTTCGTTCCGACCAACGTGATCTCTATCACTGACGGCCAGATTTTTTTGGAAACCGATCTGTTCAATGCGGGTATCCGTCCTGCGATCAACGCCGGTGTCTCGGTGTCTCGCGTGGGTGGCGCGGCGCAAACCAAGGTGATCAAGAAGCTTGGCGGCGGTGTGCGTTTGGCATTGGCGCAGTATCGTGAATTGGCGGCCTTCGCGCAGTTCGCATCCGACCTGGACGAAGCGACCCGCAAGCAACTGGAGCGCGGCCGAATGGTGACCGAACTGATGAAGCAGTTGCAGTACGCCCCGTTGTCGGTAGCAACCATGGCAGTCACACTGTTCTCCGTTAACAAGGGCTATTTTGACGACGTTCCAGTGAATAAAGCGCTGGCGTTCGAGGCGGGATTGCACACCTACCTGAAATCCAATAGCAAGACCCTGCTGGACACGATCGAGTCCAGCAAGGATCTCAATGCCGACAACGAAAAACTGTTGTCTGCAGCAATTGAGAAATTCAAGTCTACGGCTGTATATTAGGGCGGGGGTGAGAAATGGCTGGCAGTAAAGAGATCCGCGCAAAGATCAAGAGTGTAGAAAATACACGCAAGATCACGCGCGCCATGGAAATGGTCGCCGCAGCCAAGATGCGTAAAGCGCAGGAACGTATGCGCGCTGCGCGCCCCTACGCAGAAAAGATTCGCGCAGTGGCTGCGCACTTGTCGCGCGCAAACCCGGAATACAAACATCCCTTTTTGGTAAAGCGCGAAGAAAACCGGAATGTCGGCCTGATCGTGGTAACTTCGGACAAGGGTCTGTGCGGCGGGCTGAACACCAACATCCTGCGGCTCGCGGTGAGCCGCATGAAGGACTGGGAAAATGAAGGCAAGGGCATTCTGGTGTGCCCGATCGGCAACAAGGGCCTGGGCTTCATGTCGCGCATCGGCGCCAAGGTCAAATCCAATCTGACCGGTCTGGGTGATACGCCGCATATCGAAAAACTGATCGGCGCGGTGAAGCTGATGCTTGATGCCTACACAGCTGGAGAGATCGACGCGATACACATCAGCTACAACCATTTCGTCAACACGATGAAACAGGAGCCGCGCGTGGAACAATTGCTGCCGCTGAGCGGCGAGCAGATGGGAACCGCCGAGGGAACCTGGGATTACATCTATGAACCGGATGCCAAGCAGGTGATCGACGAGCTGCTGGTGCGTTACATTGAATCGCTGGTTTACCAGGCCGTGGTGGAAAACATGGCTTCCGAACAAAGCGCGCGGATGGTGGCGATGAAGGCCGCGTCGGATAACGCCAAGAGCGTGATCAGCGAGCTTAAGCTGGTATACAACAAGGCGCGCCAAGCGGCCATCACCCGAGAAATTTCAGAAATCGTGAGCGGTGCTGCAGCGGTTGGTTAAGTGTTGAGCTGCAAAATACAAAATTAATCTAGACGGGGAATTTTAAAAATGAATCAAGGAAAGATTGTTCAGTGTATCGGTGCGGTAGTCGACATCGAATTTCCACGCGATCAAATGCCCAAAGTGTATGAAGCACTGCAGCTGGCAGATGTCGGCTCTTCAACCGCAGAGGCGGGTTTGACTTTTGAAGTGGAACAGCAACTCGGTGATGGCGTGGTTCGTACCATTGCAATGGGTTCTTCCGACGGATTGCGTCGGGGCATGAAAGTGAATGCCAGCGGCAGCGGAATTAAAGTTCCTGTCGGCAGCGGTACGCTGGGACGTATCATGGATGTGCTGGGTCGCCCGATCGACGATGCCGGTGAGATCAAGTGTGACGAAAGACGCGAGATTCACCAGAAGGCGCCAAAGTTTGACGAATTGTCCCCATCCATTGATCTGCTGGAGACCGGCATCAAGGTGATCGACTTGGTTTGTCCATTTGCCAAGGGCGGCAAGGTCGGCCTGTTCGGTGGCGCAGGTGTCGGCAAGACCGTGAACATGCTGGAACTCATCAACAACATTGCTAAGCAGCACGCAGGCCTCTCGGTGTTTGCCGGCGTGGGCGAGCGCACACGTGAAGGCAATGACTTCTACCATGAAATGTCGGAAGCGGGCGTTATCAAGCTGGACAATTTGCCCGAGTCCAAAGTAGCCATGGTGTTCGGTCAGATGAATGAACCGCCCGGTAACCGTTTGCGCGTGGCGTTGTCCGGCCTGACCATGGCCGAGCATTTCCGTGATGAAGGCCGCGACATCCTGTTCTTTGTCGACAACATCTATCGATTCACACTGGCCGGTACCGAAGTGTCCGCGTTGTTGGGCCGCATGCCTTCCGCGGTAGGTTACCAGCCGACGTTGGCGGAAGAAATGGGCCGCCTGCAAGAACGCATCACCTCCACCAAGACCGGTTCGATCACCTCGATTCAGGCGGTGTATGTGCCTGCGGATGACTTGACCGACCCGTCACCTGCAACCACCTTCCTGCATCTCGATTCTACCGTGGTGTTGTCACGTGACATCGCCTCGCTGGGTATCTACCCTGCGGTCGATCCGCTGGACTCCACTTCGCGTCAGCTCGATCCGCTGGTGGTGGGCGAAGAACATTACAACGTGGCGCGCGGTGTGCAGCAAACCCTGCAGCGCTATAAGGAATTGCGCGACATCATCGCGATCTTGGGTATGGACGAATTGGCACCGGAAGACAAATTGGCCGTCGCACGCGCCCGCAAGATTCAGCGCTTCTTGTCGCAACCGTTCCACGTGGCTGAAGTATTTACCGGGAGCCCGGGCAAATACGTCACACTGAAAGAAACGATCAAGGGCTTCAAAGGCATCATCGAAGGCGAATATGATCACTTGCCGGAACAAGCGTTCTACATGGTGGGCGGTATCGAAGAAGCGGTTGAAAAGGCCAAGACACTGTAGGAACAATGGGGACAACCATGGCAATGACCGTACATGTAGACGTAGTTAGCGCGGAAGCGTCCATTTTCTCAGGGCTGGCTGAAATGGTAGTGGTTCCTGGCGAAATGGGCGAGTTGGGTATTTATCCGCGGCACACTGCATTGATGACGCGCATCAAACCCGGTTCTGTGAGGATCAAGCGACCCGACCAGGAACAGGAAGAGTTGATTTATGTGTCTGGTGGTATGCTTGAGATACAGCCTGGTGTCGTAACCATACTTGCAGATACTGCGATACGCGGCGGTGACTTGGATGAAGTGCGTGCGCTGCAAGCCAAGCAAGATGCCGAAGAGGCGATGAAAAATCGCAGCTCTGATATCGATTACGCTCAGGCGCAAGCCGAATTGGCCGAAGCGATCGCACAACTCGCAGCGATCAAACAACTGCGCAAAAGTAGCGGGCATTAAGGTTTAAGCGATATAAACAACAAAAAAGCAGCTTCGGCTGCTTTTTTGTTGACGCGAAAATATAAAACATCAATGTCGGATTTAAAACCGATCGAAATTAGCGGGCAGTAAGAATTCTTATTAAACGCGCAAAAACGTACCAAACGGCGAAGAATGCCAACCAAACTATAACGCCCACGATAAAAGCAAATATGATGCTTTCCGCAGTCAGATTAAAGGAGGGCAAAAAGGCTTCCCATGTTGCGCGAGCAATGAGCGGATCGATCTTGGCAATCAAATAAACCAGCTGATGAAACAAGTCTGTATTGAGCGCTTCCAGCGCCCGCCTTAATTGCTCGGCCGAATTGACCATCGCCTGAATAGCCGCTCCCTCATTATGAAATGTCGAATCGGGACTGGCCAGATGATGCAGGATAAGCTCTTGAAGGCTGCCATGATGGAATTGATTGGCAATCTCCTGGAATGGTGCAAGATCCTGAATCACCTGATCCAGCCGACCGCCTACGCGTTGCCGATATTGGGCAATGAAGCTCGGAATACAGCCCGCAGCAACAATACCCGCCACCAAAACAATACGATCCAAAATTCCGCGCACGAAATCCATGAACACCTAACAAAGAAGATTAAACACAAATGAAACGATCCGAAATTCTAACATAACCACTTGATGAAATTACAAAAAGCAAATCAAGCAATCAAGAAACAGAATGAACAAATTGCAAGGTAATCGATAGCCAGTTAATTAGGCCCGAACAGTGAAAATGGCAAATGAAAAGCAAGGCGCCGCGTGCTACAGCAAAATCTATTTCCGTTCAACAAGTCCGTCTAGTGTGCGGTTGGAACGTTTTTGTCGTCAACTACAACCGTTTTATCCAAGTTGTAATAACGTTTGCGGTTGGTATTGACCGTGGGCAAATAATTACGGGTCTCTTCATAAGGCAGTTTTTCGTGCAGCGTTGAGGTTGTTGATACGCTGTAAGCCATCCTCGAAACGTTGCTTGCCTTTGGCGTCGGTGAATGCTTGCATTACATTGCTCGGGCCGGTGTTGTAGGCAAAAAGCAGGTCGTAAAATCAGAACGCAGAACTTATCCGCTGTTGCGCAATCCAGTGGCGATACCATTGATGGTGAGATGGATCGCTCGCTTCACCAGTACGTCATTATCTCCGGCACGGTGGCGCTGCAACAGGGCGATCTGTAAGTGGTTAAGCGGATCGATGTACGGTGTGCGGGTCAGCAGACTGCGCGCAAACGCCGGGTTGTCTTGCAGCAGTGTAGTGTTGCCGGTTACGGCGAACAGCATCTCCACGGTATCCTCCCATTCGCGCTCGATCATGCCGAAAATTCGCTCGCGCATATCGACGTCATCCACCAGCTCGGCATAGCTCGAGGCGATGCCCATGTCGGTTTTGGAAAGCACCATATCCATATTGGACATCAGGCCGCGGAAGAACGGCCAGTTCTGGTACATCGCCTGCAGTTGCGCGAGTCCGTTCTTGCCTTCGCGTTCGACGAAAAGCTTCACTGCGCTGCCAAAACCGAACCAGCCGGGCAGCAGGGTGCGGTTCAACCCCCAGCTGAACACCCACGGGATGGCGCGCAAATCCTCGATGCGGTCGGATGCCTTGCGTGCCGAAGGGCGGCTGCCGATGTTGAGTTCGGCGATTTCGCGTATCGGTGTCGCAGTGAAAAAATATTCGGTGAAGCCGGGAGTCTCGTATACCAGCTTGCGGTAGGCGGAGTAGGCATCGCGGCTCAAAACTTCCATGATACGATGGTATTCCGGCATGGTGCTGTCCGCGCCGTGGTGATGCAGCAGCGTGGCTTCCATGGTGGCGGCGATCAGTGTCTCCAGGTTGCGCCGGCCGATCTCGGGATTGGAGTATTTGCTGGAAATCACCTCGCCCTGTTCGGTGATGCGGATCTGCCCGTTAACGCTGCCCGGCGGTTGAGCCAGGATCGCGTCATAGCTCGGGCCGCCGCCGCGTCCGACGGTGCCGCCGCGGCCGTGGAACAGGCGCAGTTCAATGCCGTGTTTGGCGAACACTTTCACCAGCTCGACCTCGGCTTTGTATAGTTCCCAGTTGGCGGTGAGATAACCGCCGTCCTTGTTGCTGTCGGAATAGCCGAGCATCACTTCCTGGGTGTTGCCGCGACTGTTCAGCAGCTTGCGGTAATACGGGATAGCGAACAATTCGTCCATGATTTTACCGCAACCGCGCAGGTCCTCGATGGTCTCGAACAAGGGGACTATGTTGATATGCAAGACAGGGTTGACGTGCAGCGCAGGGTTGTCGCCGCCTTCAAGCAATTGTACTTGTTGCAGCATCAGCGCGAGTTCCAGCATGTCGCTGACTGCCTCAGTCATGGAGATGATATGGTTGGGCAGCGCGGCGCGGCCAAAGCGCTGCTGGATTTGTGCGGCGGCTTGCATGATGCGCAACTCGCTTTGCGCCACGGCGCCGTACTGGTCGATATCGCCGAGCAATAGCTTGCCGGCCTGCAATGCAGCCAGCAACACTACACGGCGTGCGGCCTCGTCCAGATCCTGATAGTTGGCTTTGCCCGAGCTGTGCGAGAACAGCTCGATCACGGTTTGTTCGTGAATCGCGCTGTGCTGGCGCATGTCCAGCGGGGCAAGGTGGAAGCCGAACACTTCCGCGGCGCGGCGCAGATAGGCAAGGCGTCCGCGTGCCAGATACAACGCGCCATGCTTGAATAGCGAGTCGATCAGCACATCCAGATCGGCGATGAAATCCTGCGGTGTGGCATAAGGTTGCGCATGCTTGTCCACCGGCGACAGATGCGAGACGCTATGGCCCAGCTGTTTGGCGGTGGCCGTCAGGCGCGAATAAATCAGGATCAGCGCGCGTCGGTAAGGTTCATCAGCGCGGCTGGCGGCTTTATCCGGCGATTCATCGGAAAGCTTGCGCAACTCAGCGCTGACCTCCACCAAACGGTCGGTCAGGCTCAGGCGCGTGCCCAGCAGGTGTGTCTCGCTCAGGTAATGCTCGAATGCCAGCGATGAATGCTGATGCATCGCGTCCAGCATCACATCGTGGGTGACAAAGGGATTGCCGTCGCGGTCGCCGCCGATCCAGCTGCCCACACGCAGCAGCGGCGGAATGCGGATGCTCTTGTCAAAGCGCGCTTCCAGCTGCTTTTCCATGTAGGCGTATATCTTCGGGATCTCGCTGAGGAAGGTGTAGCGGTAGAACTCCAGGCCGTTCTTGATCTCGTCGCGCACGGTAAGCTTGGCGCTGCGCAACATGCGTGTCTGCCACAGAATCAGCACGAAGCGATGCAGGGTTTCTTCGTTATAGTCCAGATCATCCGGGGTCATGTCCAAGCGATCGCGTTCGGACAGCAGACGCGAAATGATCAACTGGCAATCGAGGATGCTCTTGCGTTGCACTTCGGTGGGATGAGCGGTCAACACCGGCGAGATAAGCGCGTTGTCCAGAAATGCTTGCAGCGTTTCCTTGCTGATGTGTTTCTCCCCGATGCGCTCCAGCGCCAGCAGCAGGCTGCCGTCTTTGGGCGCACTGCCTGCCTTGAGGTGGGCGCGGTGACGGCGGTTGTGGTGCAGGTCTTCGGCGATGTTGGACAGCTGCGAGAAATAGCTGAAGGCGCGCACCACCACCAGCGTTTCGCTGGGCGACAGCGCGTCCAGCGTCTGCTCGAGCTGCACGCGGTCACGGTCGTCCTGGGTCTTGCGGAAACGCACTGCGGCGCGGCGCACGTTCTCGATCAGCTGAAAGGACGCTTCGCCCTCTTGTTCGCGCAGTGTGTCGCCGAGAATTCGACCAAGCAGGCGCACATCATCGCGCAGCGGCAAGTCTTTGCTGGAAATATCGGCAGGGGCGGCAATCAAATTCATAACATTCTCGGGACAAAAGCACGGCGCACCTTATGTTAGAATGCGCCGAAGACCGTTTGTTTATTTATAAAAAATTCAGGCACAAAATTTCAGGAAAAACTGTGAATCAGACACCCCACCCAGGCCCCGCTCGTTTGGTGATAGCTTCGCGTGAAAGCGCCTTGGCGATGTGGCAGGCCGAGCATATCCGGGACAGGTTGCGCGCATTATATCCGCAAACCGAGGTCAGTATATTGGGGATGACTACACAGGGCGACCAGATTCTCGACGTCACGCTTTCCAAGATCGGCGGCAAGGGCCTGTTTGTGAAAGAACTGGAAACCGCTCTGGAAGACGGTCGCGCGGACCTTGCAGTGCACTCGCTGAAAGACGTGCCGATGAATCTGCCGGAAGGTTTCGTGCTTGCCGCCATCGGCGAACGTGAAGATCCGCATGATGCATTCGTTTCGAACAAACATGAGAATTTGGCTGCATTGCCCGCAGGCAGCGTGGTGGGCACTTCCAGCTTGCGCCGCGAGAGCCAATTGCGCGCACGCTTTCCGCATCTCAAGATTGAACCGCTACGCGGCAATGTGCAAACCCGTTTGCGCAAACTGGACGAGGGACAATATGCTGCGATCATCCTCGCGGCCGCCGGGCTGAAACGCCTGGGGTTGGGTAGCCGCATCCGCGCGCTGATCAGCAGCGAGGACAGCTTGCCGGCAGTCGGACAGGGCGCTTTGGGTATCGAATGTCGCGCCGATCGCGCCGATGTCATCGCCTTGCTACAGCCGCTGCATCACCCCGACACCGGTGCCTGTGTGCTGGCGGAGCGTGCGCTGAGCCGCGCGCTGGGGGGCAGCTGTCAAGTGCCGCTGGGCGGTTTTGCCGAAGTGAAAAATGGGAAATTGCGTATGCGCGGATTTGTTGCCAGCCCGGATGGCAAGCGCATGATGCAATCCGAGATGAGCGGCGATATCGCTCATCCTGAGGCACTGGGAAACAAGATCGCCGATGCATTACGCGCGCAGGGTGCAGACGTGATCCTTGCCGAACTTGCTCTCTAAGTCCATCGGGGAAAGGTTATAGCCGGTTGTGCGCGGCTAAACCACTCTCGTGAAACAATGGCATTTCTAACGAACATGGAATGGGATGCGCTTGCGGGAAATAACTGACAATTCACCGCTGACCGGACTGAAAATCGCCATCACTCGGCCGCGTGAACAGGCCGTGCAATTGGCACAGCGCATCGGACAGGCGGGTGGGAATCCGTTGCTGTTCCCCTTGCTGGACATCTCGGCGGTGCAGGATACTCAAACGTTGCACGAACAAGTCTCGCGTCTCGCGCAATTCGACCTCGCTGTCTTCATCAGCCCGAATGCAGTGCAATATGGCATTGCGGCGATACGCACAGCGGGCAATCTACCGTGTCCGCCACAAAACGTTGGCGGCGAATCATCCAGTAGTGGGGGTGCGGACGGGCGGCAGCTCCCGCAATCGGCCGGCTTCGCCAGTAACGTGTCGCTACCGCCAACATTAAAAATCGCCACAGTCGGACAGGGTAGCGCGAAAGCGTTGCGCGAACTCGGCATCGCCAATGTCATCGCGCCCACCGAACGTTTCGACAGCGAGGGTTTGCTGGCTATGCCGGAATTGCAGAATGTCGCCGGTTGGCGCGTGATGATTTTTCGTGGCGAAGGCGGGCGCGAACTGTTGGGCGATACGCTCAAGGCGCGCGGTGCGACCGTGGAATATGCGGCTTGCTACCAGCGCAGCAAGCCGCAACAGGACTCTGGCGTGCTGCTGGCCGCAGCACCGGACGCGATTACGGTAACCAGCAGCGAAGCACTAGGCTATCTGTGGCAGATGCTGGATGGCAAAGCTCAACGACTAATATGCCACACGCCAATATTTGTGCCGCATGCGCGCATCGCCGAACTTGCCCTCGAACAAGGTTGGAAGCAGGTCCAATTGACGGGTTCAGGAGACGATGGGATGCTGAACGCTCTGGTTGCATGGGCAGAACAGAGGGCAAAGGGGAATGCAGGACTTAGGACTAAGGGCTGAGCTACAAGCGGTGCGGCGGTTTTTACTCAGTCATAAGTAATTTACTCTAAGTCCTTTTATGAAAGGTATTGAATGAACGGGCAAACGTCACAGCAGCATAGCAGCGGGCCTGAGGCACCGGCATTGCCGGCTACAGTAAAGGCGGCGCGAAATAACCCGGTTGCCGGTGTGTTCGCGCACATCAGTCTCACGCAGTTGACTTTGGCGGTGCTGGTGTTGATATTCCTGTGGCAATGGCTGGATGGGCATCGCATCATTAGCGACATGCAACAACAGCTGGCGAAAAAAATTGCCGAGATGGACGGTAACAGCAAGGCCAATCAGATGTTGTTGGCTCAAAATCAGGAGCAGGTTCGCGAACTTTTCGCCAAGGTAACCGCACTGGAAACTCGCTATGCCGAAGCGCAAAACCAGCGCGCCGCGCTGGAGGCTTTGTATAACGACTTGTCTGTTAATCGTGACGAAACTGCGCTTGCAGATGTCGAACAGATGTTGCTGATCGCCGCGCAGCAGTTAAAATTGTCGGCCAATGTGAGGGCTGCGCTGATCGCCATGCAAAGTGCCGACGGACGCTTGCAGCGCATGGATCGGGTGGCATTCAACGGGCTGCGCAAGGCTATCAGTCTGGATATGGACAAACTGCGCGCACTGCCCAGCGTGGATATCACCGGCATCAATTTGCAACTCAACAATCTCATTGCCACTGTGGATGAGTTGCCGTTGGGCTATCAGCAACGCGTCGCAAATGAAGTTTTCGCGCAAGCAGTCCCGCCAAAAGATGAAACAGCCTGGCAAAAGTTGTTGCGTGAAATCTGGCAAGAAGTGAAGCATCTTGTGCGTATTGAAAATACCGGCAAGGACGAGATACCGCTGTTGCCGCCCAATCAGGAATTTTTCTTGCGCGAGAATCTGAAAATGCGTTTGTTATCGGCACGCCTTGCGTTATTGTCGCGCGACGAAAACAGCTACAGGCAGGAACTGAAAACAGCCCAGCTTTGGACTGAGCGATATTTTGACGGAAAATCGAGTCAGGGAACGCGGATGCAGGCTGAGTTGAAAAAGCTTGCCGCATCCAACATTAATGTCGAATTGCCTGACATCAGCTCCAGCTTGCAAGCGGTGCGCAACTATCGTCTGACACGCGAAAACGAGCCAAAGGCGCGTTTCGAGAGACGGTCAAACGAGCCAAAGGCGCGTTTCGAGGGACGGCCAAAGGTTATGCGATGAAATACCTGGTATGGATACTTGGCCTTTTCGCTGCCGCCGTCGCCCTCACTACCGCAGCATTGCACAATTCTGCGTATGTGTTGCTGGTGTATCCGCCCTATCGAGTCGAGTTGTCACTTTTGCTGTTCATCGTCCTGTCGCTGGCAAGCTTTGCAATTGGTTATGGACTGGTTCGTTTGACAATTACCGTCCTGCAGCTGCCGGCTTATGTGCGGAAATATCGTCTGGACCGCGCACAGGCCAAAGGGCGCGAATTGCTTGAGGAAGTACTTGGTGCGTTTTTCGAAGCTCGCTATGCTGCGGCGGAAAAAGCCGCAACAAGTGCGATGGAATTGGGTGAGACATCAATTTTGTATCCCATCATTGCAGCGCGTTCAGCGCACGAATTGCATGAATACAAAAAACGTGATGCCTATTTGTCGGCAGCCGAAGGCAAAACGACAGGCGACTCCACGATGCGATTGATGGCGTCCGGTAAATTCATGCTTGACCAGCGCGATCCGCATGCCGCATTGAGTGCCTTGCAGGAATTGCGCGATAGCGGGGTCAAAGGCCATGTTGGTGCAATGTCGCTGGAGCTTAAGGCGCAGCAACAGGCGGGTAATTGGGATGAAGTATTGAGTGTGCTTGATCAACTGGAAAAGCGCTCGTCCATCGATGCGATGCTCGCGGTGCAATTGCGCCAACAGGCTTGGATGGAAAAGATTCGTCAGCAGGAGGATTTGGCTGGGCTGAACGCCTGCCTGAAAAAAATCCCCGCCGAATTCAAGCGGAGAAGTAAAGTTGCGGCAACCGCTGCGCATGCGCTGATAAAACACGGAAGCGGGTCACTCGCACAGCAATTGCTTACTGATAGCCTGAATGCGCAATGGGACAGCAGACTCGTCGCACTTTACGGTGATTGCATATCCAGCGACGTGGTGGCGCAAATCGAGCAAGCCGAGAAGTGGCTCAACCAACACAAACAAGATACCGGGCTGTTGCTCGCGCTTGGCAAGCTATGCTTGCATCAAAAGCTGTGGGGCAAGGCACAAAGTTATCTGGATGCCAGTATCAGTATCGCGCCCAGCTATGCGGCTTACAACGCGCTGGCCAAGCTTGCGGAACGCTTGGGCAGATCCGATGAAGCGTTCAAGTATTACCAGAAGGCGATGGGGTTAAAAGCAGGATCGAGGAGCGTGGATTAAGGATTAGGATGCAAGGATAAACAGCAGCTCTGCCTTTAACTTAATCCTTGCTCCTTAATCCTAATTCTTAGGTGCAAACGTAAAAGCATCCGAGAAGAATGCCTCATTTGGCAACTTGCGCTGGGTAGTGAAATCGCGGTGGGCCGCTTCCACGACCACGGGCGCTCCACAGACATATGCTTCATGCCCTGATAAGTCGCTATAGTCATCTAACACCGCCTGGTGTACAAAACCGGTGCGTCCTTGCCAAGCATCTTCCGGCAAAGTTTCGGAGAGCACAGGAGTAAATTTGATGCCTTTGTTTTCCCATTGTTTCGCCAGATCCAGCAGGTACAGATCCGTCTGTTTGCGTCCGCCCCAGTAGAAGTGTATTGGGCGTTTCAAACCGATGTATAGAGCATGTTCGACGATCGCTTTGATGGGTGCAAAACCAGTGCCGCTGGCGACAAGGATGATGGGTTTTTCCGTATCTTCGCGCAGAAAAAAGGTGCCGAGTGGTCCCTTGAAACGCAGGATATCGCGTTCCTTCATGACTTCGAACACATGATGGGTAAATGCGCCGCCGATGATGTTACGGATGTGGAGCTCCAGAAACTCATCGTCGTGGGGTGCATTGGCCAGCGAAAAGCTGCGCGGCTTTTGATCCTTGAGCAAAATATCGATGTATTGTCCGGCCAGGAATTGCAAGCGTTCATTGGAGGGCAACTTGAGCAAGAGTACCATCACGTCCGGCGCCGGACGTTCCATTTTATGCACACGGCAGGGCATGGTCTTGACCGGAATATCATTGACCGCACTCACTTCGCGGCAGTCCAGCACCAGATCGGACTGCGGTTTGGCGCAACAGAACAATGCCATGCCCGCCGCTTTCTCGGCCTCGCTCAGTGTGCTTTCCTGGTACTTGCCGTAATCCACCTGACCGGACACGATCTTCCCCTTGCAGGTGCCGCAAACGCCATCGCGGCAGCTATATGGCAGCGTGTAGCCGTGCTTGAGCGCGGCTTCGAGGATAGTCTCGTGCTCTTCGATGGGAAAGCTGTGACCGCTGGGTTGTATGGTGGTCTTAAAGGACATGACGAACGCGGTGGGTTGCACAAAGACGCGGATTTTAACGCATAATTATAAAATGAGACGCTTGTTAATTATCGGCTGCGGGGATGTCGCACTGCGCACGATTCCATTGTTGGAGCAGGGTTATCGGGTGTTTGCACTGGTACGCAATGGCGCATATTTTGCAAGATTGCGGACAATGGGCGTGGTGCCGATGCTGGGTGATCTGGATGACCGTACAAGTCTCGCGCGTATCGCCGGGTTGGCCGATACGGTGCTGCATTTCGCGCCGCCGCCGAACAAGGGTATTCACGACATGCGCACGCGCAATCTGCTCAGCACTTTGTCACGGGGTAAATTGCCAAAGCGCCTGGTCTACATCAGCACCAGCGGAGTGTATGGTGATTGCGGTGGAGCTTGGGTGAGCGAGACGCATCCGCTCAATGCTGTATCGCCGCGAGCACAGCGGCGCGTGGATGCCGAGATACAGATTCGCGGCTGGGCGAGACGTAACCGGGTGAAGGCCGCTATCCTGCGGGTGCCCGGTATCTACGCGGAAGAACGCTTGCCGATAAGCCGGGTGCAGCAAGGCATCCCGGGCATCGTCGATGGAGAGGACAGCTATACCAATCACATTCATGCCGATGATCTGGCACGTATCGGCATAGCGGCTTTGCAGCGCGGGGAAACGTGCCGCGTATATCACGCCAGCGATGACAGCCAACTCAAAATGGGCGAGTACTTCGATAGCGTGGCGGACATGTTCGGCCTGCCGCGCGTACCGCGCATCAGCCGCGCCGAGGCACAGCGGGTGTTGCCGGAAACATTGCTTTCGTTCATGAATGAATCGAGACGGCTGACCAATCAGCGCATGAAACGCGAATTGAAGGTGAGGCTGCGTTATCCGACGGTGGCGGACTTGCTTGCCAACATCAAGCGCACGTAGACCGTACTTGCGGTGTCAACCCAGCTTTGTCGCTGCCGCAATCCTCAATTCAACAGAGGATTATTTTGCGAGGCTGGCGCGTGCCCGGACAATCGCCGCAGCGACCTGGTTGGGTGCGGTCCCGCCGATGTGGTTGCGGCTGGCGAGCGAGCCTTCCAGCGACAACACCTGATACACGTCCTCGACTATGTGCATTGAGAATTGCTGCAACTCGGCGATGCTGATGTCGCCCAGATCGCAGCCGCGCTGCTCGGCAAAGCGCACTGCCTGCGCAACGGCTTCGTGAGCATCGCGGAACGGCAAGCCCTTTTTGACCAGATAATCGGCCAGGTCGGTCGCTGTGGCATAGCCCTGCAAAGCCGCGCTGCGCATGGCATCCGGCTTGACTTTGATGCCGGTGATCATGTCGGCGTAGATGCGCAAAGTCTGCGTCAGCGTTTCCACTGTGTCGAACAGCGGCTCTTTGTCTTCCTGATTATCCTTGTTGTAGGCCAGTGGTTGGCCTTTCATCAGCGTGAGCAACGCGACCAGATGTCCGGTCACGCGCCCGGTTTTGCCGCGCACCAGCTCAGGCACGTCCGGATTTTTCTTTTGCGGCATGATGGAAGAACCGGTGCAGAAGCGGTCGGCGATGTCGATGAAACCAAAGCGCGGGCTCATCCACAAGATCAGTTCTTCGGAGAAGCGCGACAGATGCGTCATGATGAGCGCGGCGCAGGCGGTGAATTCGATGGCGAAGTCGCGATCCGAGACCGCGTCCAGTGAGTTCTCGCACACCCCGTCAAAACCAAGCAGATCGGCGACATATTCGCGCTTGATCGGATAACTGGTTCCGGCCAGTGCGGCCGCGCCGAGCGGCAAACGATTGATGCGCTTGCGGCAATCTTGCAAACGTTCCGCATCGCGCTTGAGCATCTCGAAATACGCCATCAGGTGATGCGCGAAGCTGATCGGTTGGGCAACCTGCAAATGCGTGAAGCCGGGCATGATGGTATGGGTGTGTTGAGTGGCCAAGTCGAGCAGTGCGCTTTGCAACGCTTTGATAAGCCCGAGCAGCTCACCGGTCTCGTGGCGCAAATACAGCCGCACATCCGTCGCAACCTGATCGTTGCGCGAACGTCCGGTATGCAGACGCTTTCCGGCATCTCCGACCAGCGTGGTGAGACGCTTCTCGATGTTGAGGTGCACGTCTTCCAGATCCAGCGACCAGACAAACTCGCCGCTGATGATCTCATTTTCGATCTGCCCAAGGCCGCGCTTGATATCGTTCAGGTCCTGTATCGAGATGATGTCGCAAGCAGCCAACATCTGCGCATGCGCCAGCGAGCCCTGAATGTCGTACATGGCCAGCTTGTGGTCGAAGCCCACCGATGCGGTGTAGCGCTTCACCAATTCCGCCACCGGTTCGGCGAATCGTCCCGACCAGGTATCTTTATCTTGCATTACCGCCCCCACTTGTCCCAAAATGAAGCATCGAAAACTCAAGGCTGTCCCGCCATGAACCCGAAGTTTTCCCGCCATGAATAGTTCGCGCAGTATAAGACAAAATGCCCGCCCCGATGTGTTGCCCAACTTCCGCAACCTCGGCATCGTCCTGCGCATCTTGCTGATCAGCAACGGCTTGGCGGTGCTGCAGGCGATTCAGCTGGCAAATGCATGGACAGACGTGGCGCAGCGCCTGCTGCAGATCGCCGCGTTGCTTACCCCGGTTCTGTTGACCAGCCTGATGCTGCTGTGGGCGGCACAGCCGTGGCTGAATCGCTTGCCATACCGGCAGGGGGCACTGGCAGTGATGGCGTTGGTGGTGGTGTTGACGTTGACCATCTATGAGTTCGGTGGCGAGCTATACAGCCCGGCGGGAAGCTCAAAATACTATTTCGATGAGGCGCGATATGCGTTGTTCAGCGTGATGGTGTGCGGCATTCTGCTGCTGTATTTCCGGCTGCGCACCAAGATGCTGTCGCGCGCTTTGCACGAAGCGCGTTTGCAGATATTGCGCGCGCGAATTCGGCCGCACTTCCTTTTCAATACCATCAATGCTGTGCTGGGTATCGTGCGCGCCCAACCAAAAAAAGCCGAAACCGCGCTGGAAGACATGGCGGACCTGTTTCGCATGGCGATGTCGGATGCACGGGACCTGGTACCTTTAAGCCGTGAGATCCAGTTGAGCAAACAATATATCGCCCTGGAGCAATTGCGCATGGGCGAACGGCTGAGTGTGGATTGGCAGATGCAGGACGTGCCGGAACAAGCGCTGATCCCGCCGCTGTTGCTGCAGCCGTTGCTGGAGAACGCTGTGTATCATGGTATCGAGGCGCTGCCGCAAGGCGGCAGCATCAAAATCAATTTGCGCCGCAGTGGCGATAAGCTGCGGTTGACCGTGGAAAATCCCTGTGTGGAGCGCGGCAACTCGGCGAGTGGATCGCACGGCACAGGAGATTTCCAGGGCAATTACGAGTCTGAAAGATCAACACCGCCAGCCGCTGGCAACAGACAGCACTCCAATAATAAAATGGCATTGCAAAATATCCGCGAACGGCTGGATCTGCTGTTTGACGCCGAAGCGCGTTATCAGGTCGAAAGCGGCAACAACTTCTATCGTGTGGAAATCATCTTGCCCTATGTAAAGGAACGACCATCATGACAACCGTCGAACTGGCCATGCGTATATTCATCGTGGATGACGAACCACCGGCGCGCAACCGGTTGCGCGACCTGCTGAGTGATTGCAGGAACCAGTTGGCGTTAGACGTGGTGGGCGAGGCGGGCAATGGCCAGGAGGCCTTGGACAAGCTTGCAGAGATTTCCGCCGATGTAGTGTTGCTGGACATCCGCATGCCGCAAATGGACGGCATCGAACTCGCCCAACATTTGCAAAAACTGCCCAAGCCGCCTGTGATCATTTTTACCACCGCTTACGATGCCTATGCGATCAAGGCATTCGAGCTGCATGCGATCGATTACCTGCTCAAGCCGATACGACTGGGACGCCTGTTCGACGCGCTGAATCGTGCGCGCGAAGCGGTGCCGGTGCAAATTGAAGTATTGCGCGATTTATTGCCTGAGCCGCGCAATAATCTATCCATACACGAGCGCGGCAAGATCCACCTGATACCTATCGAACAAGTGCTGTATCTGCGCGCCGAGTTGAAATACGTCACGGTGCGCACTGCCGAACGCGAATACCTGATCGAAGAATCGCTCAACGTCCTGGAAAAAGAATTCAACGCACGCTTCGTGCGCATCCACCGCAATTGCCTGGCCGCAAAAGACGCGATAGAGGGATTCGAGAAAGGCGGCGAAGAAGGCGAGAGTGGCTGGATGGTGAAGCTGAAGGGTCTGGAAGAACTGCTTGCGATCAGTCGCCGTCAGCAGCACATCGTCAAGGAGTTTAGTTGATCTGAATTGCTTGTAGCGCTGGCCAGGCAAACTGTCGGATTGATTCATTGCGATTCCAGCAGATTTTTCAAAGAGGTTAAATCTCGCATGACCCATTCCGCGTCAGCGGAAAATTGCTCATCAGACATGTCAGCCAAACGGAACAACGTAAAAATAAGCTCGCTGCCGCTGCCGTTCGAAATGACACGCATGGGAATATAAATCTGCACCCCCGGCTTCGGACTTACCCAATGATCAAGAACGCCAAGTTCATTGCGTTCCGAAAACCTTATCTTCACCGGACCTTCCGGTGTTTCGGCAACCCACTCGCCATTGACCTTCTTAAGCGACCTACCCAACCCCGATGCCCACAGCCGGAAATTCTCCGGAACGCAGACGAAGTTGTATACGTCTCCGGCGTCCCGGTTGATTGAAATGCTGAGG
>JADGRM010000098.1 GCA_017880945.1 Gallionella sp.
TATCCACATCTTCGCTTTCTTTCGGGCGATTTTTTGGCGCGTGCGTCTTGATGTCGCCGCGCATCTTGCGCGCGTAATCTTCAAGCTGGCGTTTGGCAGCATCGAATGCATCACGCAAGGCCACATAAACATCTTCGGCATGGTCGCGGTTAACTGCGATCTCGCTGCCCGGCACGCCGATGTCGATGCGCACATTGAACTGCTTGCCCTGCTGATGGTGCTTGTGCGGCATCTCGACGACTACCCGGCAGGACATGATGTGATTGAAGAATTCTTCGAGCTTGTTCACCTTGTCACGGATGTGTGTTTCCAGTGCCTCTGAATGTTCCATGTCCCGGATGGTGATCTGTAATGGTATTTGCATGATTTTCTCCTAAAAATTAGCCGCGCTAACGTCGGCTCATCGTTTCCTTTTTCTGCTCGTGCCTCACCAGCTTGGCGAGCGCCAATAATTCTTCCGCGAGAAGTTCCAGCAGGTCATCCAGCGTAAGAATGCCAACCAGGCCGCCGCCCCGATCGACCACCGGCACGCGTCGCACCCCCTTGGCGCGCATATACTCGATCGTCTCGGACAGGCCGGCATTTTCCTTGACCGTGGCAAGCTCGGTCACCATGATGTCGCCCACGGTGATGACCGTCTGATCGATTGCCGGCGCCATGATTTCCACCACCAGATCGCGGTCTGTGACGATACCGACCGGAACCCTGACACCACCCCGCTCTTCAACGACCACCACATCGCCAACGTGATGCTGGCGCATGAGCTGGGCCGCTTCCAGTATGGTGTTGTGGCGCTGCACGATAACGACTTCACGGTTACAGATTTCACTGATAGGCATGATGGCCTCCGTTTATGGTTAGAATTTACATATCAAATTTCTCAAGCGGTTTGTGTCTCAAGCGGTTTGCAAAGCTGCCTGGTGGCTATGGAGAAACCAGCGGTCCAGCACCACATGGCGGGTAAACCATTTGTTGTCCAGCAATCTCACGGCGAGGAGGTTGCGCAAGAATGTCGATCCGACGCTGCCTGATGACGCCGCATCGCCAAAGCGCGCAACCAGACGACCGGCATAAGGCAGCAACTGCTGACGGCGGTAATCTCCCTGTGCTTCCAGGATCGTGGCGGCAGCCATCAGGCCGGACTCGACCGCCGGCCGTATCCCTTCGCCGCTTTGCGGGTAGGCCAGCCCGGCCGCATCGCCGACCAGCAGCATGCCGTCATCGAGCTGCTTGCGCACCGTGTGTCCATAGAGCAGGTAAGCATGTCCATGGAAGCTGTCCGGGATGTCCCACGGAATCCTGCCGCGCTGCTTGAGGAAGTCGCAAAAATGCTTGAGCTGTTCCGAAAGCAGATGGTTGTCCTCGCGGCCCAGCCCGATATTCAGATGATCGCCTTTCCGGAAACACCAGCCGTATCCCTTCAGATCACGGCAGAAGTAAAGTTCGGGCGTATCCCCGCGCACATGGCATTCATAGCGTTGCAGTTGATCCATCTCGAATTCGATCTCCTTGGCGGCTATGGCCGGCTCATCTGCCCCGAGCTTCGCCCCCATGAAACGTGCCACCGGGCAGAAATGTCCTCCCGCACCGATGACCAGCGGAGTCGAGATAGCGTCATTGATGATCCACTGCTTGCCGTCTCTGTGCAAAGATTTCAACGGCTGACCCGGACGCAAACGCGCACCCGAGCGTTGCAGCAGATAGTCGTCCAACTCGCTGCGGCGTATGCCATAGCTGACCGTGGTCGAATATCGGGTCTCCACATCGCCGCCATCGATCAAACCGGTACGGAAGGCCGTGATCGGCTGCAGCACATTCTGCCTGGCATAATCTTCGGTATCCAGCTGTAGCGCCTGCAGCACCGCAGGCGTGATCCATCCGGCACAGACCTTGTCGCGAGGGAAGCTCGCCTTGTCCATCACCATCACATCCATGCCATGCCGGTGCAGTTGTCGTGCGCAGCTTGAGCCTGCGGGGCCACCACCGACGATGAGCACGTCACAGTTTTCCATCGGATGCTCCCAAAAAGTTGGACTGCGGCTCGTACAGGTATTTCCGGGTCCACGGGATCTGGTTATGGCCCGCGCGTGCGAAGCTCACCTGGAACAATTGCATCCCCCCCATCTTGAAGGCCGTGAGAGATCCGGCGAGGTACAAGCGCCATGCACGCACAAATGCCGGATCGAACATTTCCGTCACGCGCTCGACATTTTCCTCATACCTTTGCAACCAGTGCTCCAGCGTCTTGGCATAGTGCAGCCGCAGATTTTCCACATCCAGAACCGAGAAATCGAAAGGCTCGAATATCTGCATCATCTGCGCCAGACTCGGCGGGCAGGCACCGGGGAAGATGTTGCGCTCGGTCCATGCGTCCATCGGTCTGGGGTAATTCAGGCCTATGCTATGGATCAAGCCGCGCCCGGTATCCTTGAGGCTGCGGTCGATGACCGCACCCAGCTCCCGGTAATGATCCGTGCCCACATGTTCGAGCATGCCGACCGAAACGAAAGCATCAAATTCGCCGCTCACGTTGCGGTAATCGTCCTCGATGAACTCGACCTGTCCGTCCAGCCCTTCTGCGTGAGCGCGTTGCCGTGCGAGGGTAATCTGCTCCCTGGATATGTTGTACGCCGTCACTTTCACGCCGTAATATTTGGCCATGTGCAACGCCAAAGCCCCCCAGCCGCAGCCCGCCTCCACCACTTTCTCGCCAGGCTGCAAACGCAATTTGCGGCATACGTGGTCCAGCTTGGCAAGCTGTGCATCTTCGAGGCTGGTGCCCGGGCTGGGGAAATAAGCACAGGTGTACAGCATGCGTTCATCGAGCCATAGCTTGTAAAAATCGTTGCCAATATCGTAGTGATGATGGATGTTGCGGCGTGCTCCGCTGAGGCTGTTGCGCCGTGCGTCGTAGAACGGGGCCAACTGTTTTTTGCCAATCTTGCCCTGGTTGCGTAGAAGACAGACCCGGTAGACCGCTTCGAGAAAATCCAGCAGGTTTCCCTGCACCTCTATGCGCTGTGCCGAGTACAACTCGCCGAAGTAAAGTTCGGGATCGACGACCAATTTGAATAGTGCGCCACGGTCGCGGATCAGAACCCGCGCTACCGGGTTGCCCTGATGATTCGAAATTCCCTGCCCATTCCACAGCACAAGCTGCACGGGCGGATCGCCGATGGCACGCAGCATTCTTCTCAACAGCAGCTTATCCGTCGCAAACACCATATTGCCCAGCGTTCGGCGCTGCTCACTGTCCGATTCTCTGGCTGGTGCCGGGTAATTGATCCCGCTGCTTATCGATTTTCCAGATGTCCCAGTTTGCTCTTGTCTCATGCCATTTCTCCTCGCAATCATGTCGTGATGCTGCCATCAGATAATTCTGCGATGACTCGCTTGCATACTTCGGCCGGGAGTCTGCTCTATCTGTTCAACCCGAAAGCACTCACCCATCCTGAAGTTTTAACGGAATAAAAATCATATTGCCTTCAAGTCGAACCGGTAAGGCAGCGCGCTTCACCCCTTCAGTGCGTCCAACTCACGCGCAACAGATTCTGTTCAGGGTTATAGTGATATTCCAGCTCGCCTTGGTAGGCGTGATGCAACGCTTCGCCCATGCCGCGGGCAAGATGGATATCCGTGGTAGTCACCAGTGCCGTGCCGTCTTTTTCTTCCACCGCCATGATGCGTTTGAGCGGATGTTCTGTCCGTTCGTGTTTTTCATGGTTGTGCACCAGGCGCATGATCTCGTCGTGATGTGAGTGGAAGAACTCGCCCTTCATTGTCAGGAAGCCGGCGGGATAATGGTCATGGATGCGATGGCAGGCCGGGCAGATCGCACGATGCGCGTTTTCCGGAGCTTGCAGCCATTGCCAGCGGCCTTGATGAAACACCGCACCACATTGCGTACATACTGCCGGCTCCTGTAACTTGCCCTTGGCCTTGTAAGCATCGTGCACACGCTCCTGGAAAATGCCGTCGTGCCGGGAAATCTTGCGGAAACCGTCAGATACAGTTGCTTGATTCATGATTGTTACTCCTTTGATTGATCGAATAATCAGCTGATTTATTCAGTTACATTTCACGGCACACTCGCTACATTCCCATCTCACCCATGGCCTCAAGCTTGTCCTCATCCTTCGGTAGCTCCGCGATCATCGCGTCCGTGGTGAGAATCAGGCTGGCTATCGAAGCGGCATTCTGCAGGGCACAGCGCGTCACCTTGGTTGGGTCGAGGATACCCATCTCGAGCAGATCGCCGTAGGCTTCGGTGGCGGCGTTGTAGCCGAAGCTGCCCTTGCCCTCCAGCACCTTGTTCAGCACCACCGAAGGCTCGCCGCCGGCGTTGGTGACGATCTGGCGCAGCGGTTCTTCCAGCGCACGCAGCACAATCTTGATGCCGGCATCCTGCTCGTTATTGTCGCCATGCAGCGCTGCGATCGCCGCCCTGGCGCGCAGCAGCGCTACACCGCCTCCGGGCAGGATGCCTTCTTCGACCGCAGCACGGGTCGCATGCATCGCGTCCTCGATACGGGTTTTTTTCTCTTTCATCCCGATTTCGGTGGCAGCGCCAACCTTGATCACCGCGACCCCTCCGGCGAGCTTGGCTGCGCGCTCCTGCAATTTTTCCTTGTCGTAACTGCTGGTCGCTTCCTCGACCTGCTTGCGGATTTGCCTGATGCGGTTCTGGATTAATTCCGGATCCCCTGCGCCGCTGATCAGCGTGGTGTCTTCCTTGCCCACTTCCACGCGCTTGGCCTGGCCGATATCTTTCAGCGTGATCTTCTCCAGCGTGAGGCCGACTTCTTCGGCGACCACCGTGCCGCCGGTCAGGATGGCGATGTCTTCCAGCATCGCGCGGCGGCGATCGCCAAATCCGGGGGACTTGACCGCGACGGTCTTCAAAACGCCACGGAGGTTGTTGATCACCAGCGTCGCCAGCGCCTCGCCCTCGACATCCTCGGCGATGATCAGCAGCGGCCGGCCGGCCTTGGTGATCTGCTCCAGCAGCGGCAGCAAATCATGGATGTTGCTGATCTTCTTGTCGTGCAGCAGGATATACGGCTCATCCAGCGCCACGATCTGCTTGTCGGGGTTGTTGATGAAGTAAGGCGACAGATAGCCGCGGTCGAACTGCATCCCTTCCACCATTTCCAGCTCATTTTGCAGGCCCTTGCCGTCTTCGATCGTGATCACGCCTTCCTTGCCGACCTTCTCCATGGCCTGCGCGATGATCTCGCCGACAGCGCTATCGGCATTGGCGGATATCGCGCCGACCTGGGAGATTTCCTTGTTCGTCGTGCATGGCTTGGAAATCTTGTGCAACTGTTCAATGATCGCGGCGACTGCCTGGTCTATGCCGCGCTTCAGGTCCATCGGGTTCATACCGGCGGCGACGAACTTCATGCCTTCGCGCACGATCGCCTGTGCCAGCACCGTGGCGGTGGTCGTGCCGTCGCCCGCCACATCGGAGGTTTTGCTGGCGACCTCCTTCGCCATCTGCGCACCCATGTTCTCGAACTTGTCCTTGAGCTCGATCTCCTTGGCCACAATGACACCCGAGTTGGCCACCAGCGGCGGTCCATATGGGCGATCCAGAATCACGTTGCGCCCCCTCGGACCGAGCGTCACCTTGACCGCATCCGCAAGAATATTCACACCTTCAATTATCTTGGCACGGGCTGCATCATGGAACAAAACCTGTTTCGCCGACATGAGACTCTCCAGAATAAATGCTTCACAGCCGCGACGACTTCACCCTGGTCGGGCTTTCCCCACGCTGCATCCGGAATCGGGATTCCGGATTTGGTTTTGCGTACGCTTTTCAGTCACCTCACCGTTACGCGATCATGCAAAAGGCGAAGGTGCCCGAAGTTTGTTCCCATGGCGTGGCACCCATCCCTCTCTCGTGAACAATATCCAGCCATGACGACTATCAGCGGTTGCGACCACCACCGGGTCCCATGCCACCTCCTCCCGGTCCCATTCCCCCACCACCGGGACCCATGCCGCCGCCCGGCCCCATCATGCCGCCACCTCTGGCCGGCGGCTCGTCAGGAAGGGTCATTCCGCGCTCTTTAGCCCGCTCCTTCATGCGCTCGTGGTGTTCGTTGCGAATCTGCTCACGTTCCTCGGCAGTTTTAGCGGCGCGCATTTTTGAACGATACTCTGCGCGCTCTTGCTGAGTCATCATCTGACTGCCGTATATCCGTGATTGTGTTTGGGTTTGCGCTTGAGTTTGCGTTTGAGCTTGTTGCTGTGTGCGCTCCTGATCGGCTGCCAAAGCCAAGCCTATCGAAAGCGCCAAGGCACTCGTTAATGCAGACATCATTAACGTCTTCTTAAACATGTTTTTCTCCTTGGTGAAATAAATAATAATGGTAAGTGGAACATAACAATTCCGGTTAGGCGGATTGAATGTTGGATGCCTGCTTGCCCTTGAGGCCTCGTGTTACTTCAAAGCTGATCTTCTGACCTTCCTTGAGGGACTTGAAGCCGTTCATGTTGATTGCGGAATAGTGCGCAAACATATCCTCGCTGCCATCATCTGGTGTGATGAAACCAAAACCCTTCGCATCGTTAAACCATTTGACTGTACCGGTTGCCATGACTCTTCCTTTTTTTAAAAACGGGAATAGCTCCCGCAAGCATTGTTACGCTACAAATACAAATTGTCTTTCCTTTGTTTCTGCATCATCCTTCGTCGTTTCACGAATATCCTGTTGCATGAAGTTCCTGGACTGGAACAGGCGACTCTCCTTTACGAGCGGCTTCAAAACAGTCCTCAGGCCAGATACAGTTCACTTGATCGCATTCGCCGCTGTAAGCGGTGGCGAAGCAATCGAAGTTACCCTCCTCGGTTTGTATCGTTTTGATCAGCTCGGATTTTGAAAGATGGTCTGGTCTGATACTGTGCAATTTGGCTATGCTGCGTACCTCATCCATTTTCATGATGTTCTCCCAGTTAAAATTGGAACCGGGGAAATTAATCGTGATTACTCATAGGAATTTTCTTGACTATTTCGTTATCACTTTAGCGCCGGGGATTGCGATCACCGTGATTGCGAATACCACCGGCTTGCTGAAACTCTCCGGTTGCTTCCGCGATGGCAGCTTCTGCGATCGATGTCTGCGCGGCGCACACCGTGCCCCGTTTCATCTAACCTGGTTGCGTTGAAATAGCGGTCGCGCCGCAGTGAAAATATCCCTGCCCTAGCCGATGAAAACCCGCTATCTGCAGGATTTAACTCAAGCGCATGATCTTCAGACGATGCATCTGCTGTTGAATGAATGTTTTCCGGCATAATCAACTTCCATTGTTCGTAGGTGATGCAGGTTCAACGATCTCAAGCACATGCGGCATCCCATCCTGAGGGTACTGGACCACGCAGCTAATCATCTTCCCTACCCAAGACATTCTCTGTGCGCTAGCACACAGATAGATACTCCAGTGGTCCCGTACGTGCATGACCTGCTTAATTGCGTTAAACTCGCAATTTGTTTATGTTATTTGCCTATCACATCAAGTCTGAAGACTGGGCATCAAGACTGAAGTCAGAAAGTGTGCATTACGAATGCCTTGTTCCCGCCAGATAATCCCCTGCTGGATACACGATTGAAACTTTAACCGTACTTCACTAGTCTTACATCTGTTGTTGAGTTAACGCATAACCTTTAGGAGGCCACACATGGAACACGAATATCTACCCGCAACGCAAATCGGCGCAATCGCAACCACGCAAAACAAGGTGCTGCGCAACACTTACATGATG
>JADGRM010000099.1 GCA_017880945.1 Gallionella sp.
TTGGTTGACGTTCTTTGGCAACCTAGTGGAATGGCTAGTAGTTTTATCAGTGAGATGGCCAGTCGTTCCATCAGGCCGTTTCGGTCAATTGATTCAGCACGTTAAGCGCTCCCTGCAAGGCGACACGCACCGCCTGGATGCGCACTTCGGCACGGTTGCCACTGAGCTGATGCCGTTGCGCGTGAGTCTCGCCATTTTTTATACCCCAGGCGAACCACACCGTGCCCACCGGCTTGTCCGCTGTGCCGCCGTCCGGTCCGGCGATGCCGCTTACAGCCAATGAGACTTGCGCAGCGCTGTGTTGCAACGCACCCGCCACCATCTCGCGCACTGTCGCTTCGGACACTGCACCGTGTTGCCTGAGCGTCGTCTCGCGCACGCCCAGCATCTGCTGCTTGGACAGATTGGAGTAGGTGATAAAACCGCGCTCGAACCAGGCAGAGCTGCCTGCCACCTCGGTGATTGCCTGCGCGACTCCGCCGCCGGTGCAGGATTCCGCCGTAGCCAGCATCAAGCCGTGCGATTTGAGCAGTCCTCCGACTTGTGCGGCGAGAATTTCCATCAACCTAAGCCGGACGAACCGGAGCCAAATGTAGGTCGGGCTACGCCCGACATGGTGGGCACAGCCCACCCTACGGTTACTTGTGCAGCAAAAATGTCCACGACTAACCGTTCAGCCCGCGCGCCAGATCATTCTGAATATCGCAGACCGCCTCCAGACCGACAGCGATGCGTATCAGGCCATCCGTAATGCCTGCCGCCGCGCGCGCCTCAGGGGTGATGCGCGCATGGGTGGTGCTGGCCGGATGGGTGATCGTGGTCTTGGTGTCGCCCAGATTGGCGGTGATGGACAGCAGCCTGGTGTTGTCGATGACACGCCATGCCGCAGCCTTGCCGCCCTTCACTTCGAACGACACGATGCCGCCGCCGGATTTTTGCTGCTTCAATGCCAGCGCGTGTTGCGGATGCGATGGCAGTCCGGGATAAAAAACCCTTGCCACATTCGGTTGCGCTTCCAGCCAGCGCGACAGTTCCAGCGCGTTGGCACAGTGCGCGTCCATGCGAACTTTTAGTGTCTCCATGCCTTTCAGGAACACCCAGGCATTGAACGGGCTCATGGTCGGACCGGCAGTTCGCAGAAAGCCGTACACGCTTTCCATATTCTTTTTGCTGCCCAGCACCGCGCCGCCCAGCACGCGCCCTTGCCCGTCGATGTACTTGGTCGCGGAATGAATCACGATGTCAGCGCCAAGCTCCAGCGGGCGTTGCAGGATAGGCGTACAGAAACAATTGTCCACCGCCAGCAGCGCGCCGCATTGCTTCGCCACTTCAGCGATCGCAGCAATATCGGATATTTCGGTGAGCGGATTGGACGGCGTCTCGAGAAAGAACAGCCGGGTGTTGGGACGCACGGCGACTTTCCACTCCGCAACATCGGTGGCGGAAACGTAAGTCGTCTCGACGCCGAATTTCTTGATGATGTTGTTGAACAGGTTCACCGTCGCGCCGAACAGGCTGCGCGAGGCGACGATGTGATCGCCCGCCTTCAGCACGCCCATCACACACGCCAGGATCGCCGACATGCCCGAGGCCGTCGCGATGCATTGCTCCGCGCCTTCCATCGCCGCCAGACGCTCCTCGAACATCGTGACGGTCGGGTTGGTGAAGCGCGAATAGATGTTGCCCGGCTGTTCGCCGATGAAACGCGCGGCAGCTTGCGCGGCATTCTCGAACACGAAGCTGGAAGTCAGGAACAACGCTTCGCTGTGTTCGCCGAACTGGCTGCGCACCGTGCCGGCATGCACCGCCAGAGTTTCCGGTTGATAGGATGATTCAGACATGATTGCCCCTTAAAGTACAAAACCCGGATAGCTTAGCGCTAAACCGGGTTTCCCACGCTTTAGCAGCATTTGTTAAGCGCCCGCAAGCTGATCCTCAAATCGGCGCAGGTTGTAAATTACCATTCGACTTCTCATATTGTCAACTTTGCCACGATGTCAAATATCCACGGCAATGAAATGACCATCAAGCAAATCAATTATTCTTCGGCGGCCAGATCGAGAGCCATCTGGTTGATGGCATCGCTGGCCTTGCCACTGTTGCGTCGCGCTTCGATCCGGTTCAAATAGTCGGCAGTGATATCGCCGGTGATATAGCGCCCGTCGAAACATGATGCCTCGAAATCGGTGATATGCGGATTGGCTTTGCTCACTGCAGCCTTGAGGTCGTCCAGATCCTGATAGATGATGCCGTCCGCGCCGATCTCGCGGCAGATCTCATCGTCGTTGCGTCCGGTAGCGATTAATTCCTGCGGGCTGGGCATGTCGATGCCATACACGTTCGGGAAGCGCACCGGCGGCGCGGCCGAGGCGAAATAAACCTTGCGCGCGCCCGCATCACGCGCCATCTGCACGATCTCGCGGCTGGTGGTGCCGCGCACGATCGAGTCATCCACCAGCAGCACGTTCTTGCCCTTGAATTCAACGCCGATGGCATTCAATTTCTGGCGCACCGATTTTTTGCGCATCGCCTGCCCAGGCATGATGAAGGTGCGTCCGATGTAGCGGTTTTTCACGAAACCTTCGCGGAATGGCAAGTTGAGACGGTTCGCCAGTTGCAGCGCGCTGGGGCGGCTGGTATCGGGGATCGGGATCACCACGTCAATATCGATCTCGCTCCAGCTGCGCTTGAGTTTATCGGCCAGATATTCGCCCATGTACAAGCGCGTTTCGTATACCGAAATGCCATCGATAACCGAGTCGGGACGAGCCAGATATACATATTCAAATATGCACGGGTTAAGACTGGCCTTGTCGCTGCATTGCTGGGTGTGCAGTTTGCCGTCGAATTCAACGAACACTGCCTCGCCGGGAGCGATGTCGCGCAGAAATTTGAAGCCCAGGGTGTCGAGCGCGACACTTTCCGAAGCAACCAGATATTCCTTCCCTAGCGCTGTCTCGTTCACGCCGATCACCAGCGGACGGATGCCATGAATATCGCGAAACGCCAGCAAGCCGTAGCCCGCGATCATCGCCACCACGGCATACGCACCGCGACAACGATGATGCACACCGGTCACTGCGGCAAAGATGGTCTGCACATCCAGACGGTATTGCTGGGAATTGATCTGCAACTCGTGCGCCAGCACATTCAGCAACACTTCAGAATCCGAATTGGTGTTGACGTGACGCAGATCCTCCACGAACAACTGCTCTTTCAATTCTTCCGCATTGGTCAGGTTACCGTTGTGTCCGAGCACGATACCGAACGGTGAATTCACATAGAACGGCTGCGCCTCGTTGTGAGCCACCGCAGAACCGGCAGTCGGATAGCGCACATGCGCGATCCCCGCATTTCCAAGCAGCGAACGCATATGGCGGGTGCGAAACACATCGCGCACCAACCCGTTGTCCTTGTGCAGATGAAAGGTCTGTCCGTCCAGTGTCGCGATGCCGGCGGCATCCTGGCCGCGATGCTGCAAGACCTGCAAGCCGTCATACAACAGCTGATTGGCCGGTGATTGAGAGATCAATCCGAGTATGCCGCACATTGTTAATTATCCCAAAAAGTTCAGTTCCGAATTCCGTAATGGATGCGCTGTGAGATGCTGTCCGGCAGCCATGATTTAGTCAGCAGTGCAGCATCTTCCAGTGTCTTGCTCGTCAGCGCATTGCGCCAGAATGGCTTTCCATAATAATTCGTCAAGCCAACCATCCACACCACAACGAGCAGCACCATCCCGCCGCGCAACACGCCGAATAATCCGCCCAACAGTCTATCCGACCAGCCCGACCCGACCACCTTCAGCAACTTGGCGAGCAACCTGGTCAACACGCTCCACACGATCAGCGCGGCGATGAACACCAGCGCATAAGCTCCAACAAGACGTGCCGTCTCCTGCTTCAGCGGCAGCAATGGTGCGAGGTCCCCGGCGAACAACTTGCATAACACAAACGCAAATGGCCAACCCAGCAAAGCCATCAACTCATGGATCAAACCGCGCCACAGACCGAGCAATGCAGACAGAAGCAATATCCCGATGACTACAAAATCAAATCCGGTCATTTGGCGCTGAGGATTACCGGGTGCAGCCCACGTTTTTCCAACAGATGACCCGCCTTCTCAGCCTTGTCGCGATCAGGGTAAGGTCCGACGCGCACCCGTATCTTGTCGCCGGATTTTTCAGTATAGGCCTTGAAACCCCACTTCTTCAGCTTGTTGAGCTCTTGCTTCGCGGTACTCGGGTTTGCATACGCGCCGACCTGCGCGACATAGCCTTCGGCACCGGCCGGCTTATCCACGCTCCTTGCTTCTATTAATCTGGGGGCATCTGCCGGCTTATGCAAGGGCGCCTTGGGCGCTGTTTGCTGAGCGGGTGTGGCAAGCGGTTTTTTTACATCAGGCGCTTGTGCAGGTGTGGCAACCGCTGCGGTTGCAAGCGGTACCGGAGTGGCCACGACTGCCGGAGCGACTGTCGGTGTGGTTCCCGCCACTTCAGAAACCGCGGCACCCGGGACGAACTCGCCGACCTTGTCGGGAGACGGAATGCTCAAGTCGATGTCTTTGCCGGTAGGCTTGGGTTCGCTGTCCAGCACCATCGGCAGTATCACCACCACCGCCAGCGTGAACGCGAACGCGCCAATCAGACGGCGACGCGCTTTGCGCCTGAGATTCAGCTCATCTTCTGTTTGTGCTTTTGCCATGCTTTAATGAACCTCTAAAATATTCTCGTGGAATGTGTGGATCCCTTCGGCAGTGCTCATAACCAGCGACTTGGCTATCGTTAACCAGCGGCTTATGTCACCGTCTTTTGGTGACTTAGCCGAATGGCTATGCAACGCCTTTTGATAGCCCAGTCGAATGGCTAGTAGTTTCATCATAACCAGCGACTTGGCTATCGTCTTTTGATAGCCTAGTCGAATGGCTAGTAGTTTCATCAGGATAAGCTCCGCGATACCCATCCTACAAAACCCGCAGCCCTTTTGCGACCATCACTTCCGCCACCGTGTAGAACGATCCGAAGGCTGCGATTCTATCATTTTCGCCTGCCGCGTTATAGGCATAACTCACCGCTTCGGCGATGTTATCAAAGGTGAGCATCTCGCCCCGCACCCCGCTCCGCCTCAGCGCTTGCGCCAGCTCCCCGGCCGTCGCGCCGCGCGGCGCAGCTATACCCGCCACCAGCCAGGTGTCAATACAGGGACCAAGCGCCGCCGCCACGCCTGCCATATCCTTATCCTTGAGCATCGCGAATATCGCATAAGTGTGCGGACAAGAAGGCAGACCGGCCAGATTCTGCGCCAGCGAACGCGCCGCATGGGGATTGTGTGCCACGTCCAGGATCAGAGTCGGTTTGCCGGGCACGAACTGGAACCGACCCGCCAGCTGCACTTCGCCCAATCCGCGCCGCACCGCCCCCATGTTTACCGGCAAGCGGTCTTTGAGCACATCCAGCGCCGCCAGCGCCGCGCTGGCGTTGCCAAGCTGGAACGCGCCGCGCAACGCGGGGTAGGGCAGCGCATTGCGTGAGCCCACCTTGCTGCGGTAATCCCACTGTCCCTGATGCGGTGTGAAACCGAACTCGCCGCCTATGCACCACAGTTCCGTGCCGACTAGCTGCGCCTGAGCGCGTATCGCCTGCGGCACATCGGCATCCGCGCAGATCGCCACCTTGCCGCTACGCATTATCCCCGCCTTCTCGAACGCGATCAGCTCGCGCGTATCGCCCAGATAATCGGTGTGGTCGATGTCCACGCTGGCGATCACCGCACAGTCGTTGTTGAACACATTCACCGCATCCAGCCTGCCACCCAGCCCCACTTCGAGTATCGCGACCTCCACCTTGTGAGAAATGAAACACTGCATCGCCGCGAGCGTGCCGAACTCGAAATAGGTAAGCGGAATTTGTAGGTCGGGATTCATCCCGACATCGTGCGCATGTCGGGATGAATCCCGACCTACATCTGCCTTGGCACACCGCGCCAGCTCAATTTTTTCAAACGAGGCGCACAACTCCGCATCACTCACCTGCTGTTTTGCGATGCGCACCCGCTCGTTGTAATGCAACAGATGCGGCGAGGTGTAGCAACCGACGCGGTATCCGGCGGCGTGCAGCATGGATTCCAGCATCGCGCACACCGAACCCTTGCCGTTGGTGCCGCCGACCACAATGATGGGAAAATCAGGTTGAAGATTCAGCCGCTGTTTGACCTGCGCCACACGCTCCAAGCCAAGCGCGATGGTTTTGGGGTGCAGGGATTCGAGGTGGGTTAGCCAGTCGGCTAGTGTATTAGGCATAGAAATCCATTTTGCGGGCGAATCGCAGTGTCGCGTGCTCGCTCAATCCTCGTCTATCTATTCGATATGCCTCGTCATTCGCTGCGCAGCTCCTTGCGCTTCATCCCGCAAAACGAATTTCCGATTCCTATATTGAAACATCCGGTGCAATAACCAATGGGTATTGCACCCTACAATTGCTAGCAACTAGGAATGTCACTATGGCTCTTAGGAACAAAATAAATCTTTTCGCGCTCCGGTTTTCCAACCACTGGCCTATAATATTTTTCAGCTACGGCTTTTTGAGACCGAGACCAGAATTTATTTTGGTCGAAATAGTCCCTGATGCTCATCAATTTAAATCTCATTTTTGGAGCATTTTCACCCACTGGATATTTCTCCATCTCTCTACCGTGCGTTAAATTCCAAAACGTCGGGTTCTTTTGGGTATTTTTAATCTGCTTGTCCTCCCGAGAAATTGGCTCTTGCCATTTCGAAAATTCGCCTGTCGGTATGTTTTCTGGTAACTTGAACCAGTAGTCCGCAAATTCGTGTTGCTCCTCCTTGCCCACGTCAACGCTTGCTTCGAGTGCAATATAGTCTTTTTGCCTATAGCCCTCTTTCTCAAAGACAGGTTGATTCTTGGTTGTGCTGCCAAAAAGAGAAGGGTGATCCGAACCGGCGCTCAGCACCCCATCCCTATTTAATACTTCATCAATAGGAATCCAATATCGTCCAATGTCTCTAGCGCCTGTTCCGACAACCCAACGCCTAACAACATCCTTGTCGCCTTGTTTGTCCGGAATAGATATAGGCTTCTGATTATCTGTTTGTTGCCTATGAATTCCTTGTGCCTCACGCTTTTCATCCATTGTTATTGCTTTTGGAACTTGCGACAAATCAACTTCGACATCTTCAAAATTGACAACCTTGTTTGGAATGCATATTTGAATAATGACTTTCATTACATCGGCATATTCAGGAGATTTCCACTCTGGCATTTTGTCATTATCGGATGCTCCATAAGCTCGGTTTCCAGCATTCAGCATCGCTGAAACTGTTCCGACCACAAGTATTTGCATTAGCCTCATATGCATATATGGTCATCCCTCGTATCATGCACTCTATCGTAATTCAAGCCGCTTCAATCTCCGCCACTGCCGACTGCTTGGTCAGCAACGTAATCAACGTAGCCAATTGGTTCTTCATCTCACGCCGATCAATGATCATGTCTATCGCGCCATGATCCAGAAGAAATTCCGCGCGTTGAAAGCCTTCCGGCAAAGTCTCGCGCACCGTCTGCTGGATCACGCGCGCGCCGGCGAAGCCGATCAGCGCGCCGGGTTCGGCGATCACCACGTCGCCCATGAAGGCGAAACTGGCGGACACGCCGCCCATGGTCGGGTCGGTCAGCACCGAGATGAACGGCAGCCGTTCCTGGCTGAGTTGCGTCAGCGCGGCGCAGGTCTTTGCCATCTGC
>JADGRM010000100.1 GCA_017880945.1 Gallionella sp.
TCATCTTCGCTCAAGCCATCCAGCATGGATAGCTCGGCTATGGATAGCACCCGGTCAACGTCGAGGATGATGACGAACTTCTCGGCAATTTTACCCATGCCGCTGATGAAATCGTTGCGTAGCTTGGCGCCGAATTTCGGCGGTGGCTCGATGTCGGCATCGGCCATGTCCAGCACCGCGCTGACTGCATCCACCACCACGCCGATTTCCTGCTGCTGTTCATCCTGGGCGATCTCCAGGATGACGACGCAGGTGCGCCTTGACACTTCCTCTTTGGCGCGCCCAAAGCGCACCGCCAGGTCTATGACCGGCACCACCCGCCCGCGCAGGTTGATCACGCCGCGTATGTGCGGCGGCATCATCGGCACTTCGGTCGGCGGACGATATTCGATGATTTCCTTGATGGCGGAAATGGCAATGGCGAAAACTTCGCTTGCCACGGTAAAGGTCAGGTATTGCTGCCCCTGTACTATCGCCTCCTGCAATTGCTGCCCGGTTTGCGCCAGTTGCCGCGAACCGGAACGTATCAGTGCGCCCATGATGGTCTCCTAGAATTTAACAAAGCCTTTTTGCGGCGGGGTCTGGGATGACACTGCGGCTACATGCGGCGAGTGCGCTGCGGCCACCTGCCGCCGCGCTGCCTTGGACGCACCAGATCCGATACGCGGTGCGTCCGTCCCTTCGACTTTGAAAAACGCCATCAATTGTTGCAATTGCTCTGCCTGGCCGCTCATTTCCTCTGCGGTAGCAGCCAACTCCTCCGATGATGAGGCATTCTGCTGGGTGATCTGGTTCAATTGCACCATTGCGGTGTTGACTTGTCCTACACTCGAAGACTGCTCTTCCGATGCGGCGGCAATCTCTTGTACCAGTTCGGAAGTCTTTTTGATCGCGGGCACCATTTCATTCAACAGCCCTCCCGCCTTTTCCGCCACTTCCAACGAACTGCTGGACATTTCGCTGATCTCTTGCGCCGCCACCTGGCTGCGCTCGGCCAGTTTCCTCACCTCGCCGGCCACCACGGCGAAGCCTTTGCCGTGCTCACCGGCGCGCGCCGCCTCGATCGCGGCATTGAGCGCAAGTAAATTGGTTTGATAGGCAATGTCGTCAATAATGCCGATTCGTTTGGCGATTTGCTTCATTGCTTCGACGGTCTGACCTACTGCCTGCCCGCCTTCGCCGGCCTGCTGCGCCGCTTGCATGGCCATGCCGTCGGTCACTTTGGCATTCTCGGTATTTTGCGAGATCGAGGCGGTCATTTGCTCCACCGAGGCGCTGGTTTCTTCGACGCTGGCTGCCTGTTCGCTGGATGCCTGACTCATGGATTGCGCTGTGGCGCTGACTTCTTCCGAAGCGGAAGACAGTGCCTCAGCGCTGCTGCGAACTTCAGTGATGATGGATGAAAGTTTTTCTACCATGGCGGCCATCGCCGCCAACAGTTTGCCGGTCTCGTCGTTCGAGTTCGATTCGATTTTCACCGTCAGGTCGCCATCGGCCAGACGGTTCGCCACATGCACAGCTTCGGCGAGGGGTTTGGTGACAGAACTGGCGACCACGAACGCGATGAAGGCACCCAGAAAAACGGCAACAAAACTCAAGCTTATCATCAACATCCTGGCCGCAGTGTAATCCCCTTCGGCCTTCTTGCCGAGCTCAACCATCAACTGATCCTGATAAGCAATTAAATTATCCAGGGCTTTGAAGACGGCAAGTTGCTGGGGTCGCAGGGTGGCAAACAAGAAAACCTTGGAATCGGCAATCTTTCCTGAGCTGAAATCATTCATGAATTGTTCCTGGCTGGTGGCAGAGATTGCATGCGCTTCTACCAACTCCTTGAGCAGTTCCTTGCCCTTGTCGCTTTTGACGACCTCTTTCAGTTTTTCTAATCGTTCCAGGATGATCTTGCGCGATTCCATGAAGGTATCCACCTCCTTCTGGATCTTTTGCTTATCATCCATCAACAGGGTGTTGCGCATGGAACGCGAGATCTGGTTGAAGTTGTTCTTGATGTCATTGGCCAATACCGTTTTGGGATATTTGTCATTGACAAGTTCGCTGACGTCTTCGTTGACTGCAGACAAGCGCGTGATGCCGATGAAAGCGATCGTGGCCAGCAGAATTAATACCAGGCCGAAGCCCAGTCCCAAGCGCGCACCGATTTTCATATTCTTGAACATGTTTAATCCCTTTTTTTTATTGAAGAACGAATGTTAATGAAGAATGGAAACTTGTCAGATCGCCGCAGGATTGTTCGCCTGCTTGTATGTAACTTGCTGCATTTCGCGGGTGGACGCCTGTTGCACCAGCGAGGGCACGTCCAGTATCAACGCCACCTCGCCGCTGCCAAGGATGGTGGAGCCGCTGATGCCGACAAGCATCTCGAACAGTATGCCGAGCGGTTTGATCACGGTCTGGAATTCTCCCAGCAGGGAATCAACCACCAGCCCGGCCTGTTGTCCGGCACACTGTACGACCACGATGTTCTCGCGCCGCCCCGCTTCGCCCGAAGTGTCGAACACATCGCGCAAGCGCAGCAAGGGCAGAACCTGGTCGCGCAGATTGAGGTAACTCCTGTTGCGGATGGCAGCCCGGTCTTCGGCAGAAAGCTCCATGCATTCGACCACCGTATCCAGCGGCACGACGTAGGTGGCATGGCCCACACCGACCATAAAACCATCAATAATGGCGAGCGTGAGCGGCATACGGATGACGACCGTGGTGCCCGCACCCTCGGCGCTGTCTATCGTGACGCTGCCGCGCAGATCTTCGATATTGCGCTTGACCACGTCCATGCCCATGCCGCGGCCCGAAACGTTGGTCACGGCATCGGCGGTGGAAAACCCGGGCTCCATGATGAGCTTGTAAATTTCCTGGTCGCTCAGTTCCTGGTCAGCTTTGATAAAGCCGCGTTCAATGGCGCGGTTCAGGATTTTTTGGCGATTCAGCCCGGCTCCATCGTCGTCCACTTCGATGACGATATTGCCGGAATCGTGATAAGCATTGAGATAAATCTTGCCGGTGGCCGCTTTGCCGTTTTGCTGCCGCACTTGCGGCGATTCAATGCCGTGATCGAGCGCGTTGCGCACCAGATGCATGAGCGGGTCGCTGATTTTTTCGATCATGGATTTATCCAATTCGGTTTCCATGCCGCTTAACACCAGCTCAACCTGTTTGCCCAGTTCTTGCCCGAGATCACGCACCACACGGTTGAAGCGGCTGAAGGTCTCGCCGATGGGCAGCATGCGCAGTTTGAGTGCGCTATCGCGGATCTGCTCGACCAGCGTCTCGGCGCTCAGGGTGGATTCGATGAGATCACCATTGCCCGAACGTTGCGCCAGAAGTCGGGTGCCTGCCTCGGCAATCACCAGCTCGCCGACCAGGGTGATCAGTTCATCCAGTTTGTCGGCACGCACCCGGATGAAGCTGTTTTCCTGCGCGCGGTGCTCTTTGATCACGCGCTGCTTGTCCAGTGCCGCATGAATCAGCTCGGTCTGCACCACGCCTTGTTCTACCAGAATCTCGCCCAGCTTGTGCGCGTGTCCTTCGTCGGTAGTGGGAGTATTGTTCTGTTCGTCGAAGGATTGTTGCAGGCGCAAGCCGTCCTCCAGTTCGCGCTGGGTTAAAGCGCCACCGCTTACCAGCAGTTCACCCAGGCGGTTCTTACCTTCAGGCAGGCTATCTATGAGCCGGACGTAATCGAGGATTTTGCTGTGTGGTGGCAGGATGCAAATAGTGCAGTCGTCGTGCACAAACTCGAACACATTTTCGATGGTTTCCTTGTCTGCCGAACTGCTGAAATCTATTTCCACGCCGAGGTAACACGATTCCGCATCCATTTCGTCTGCGCCGGGCATGGCGTCGAACAGCGTTACCATGGCTTTGATATCTCCTATTGTTCCGAGATAGCGAATGAAGGATAGCGGTTCCATGCCATTACGCAAAACGTCTTTGCCGAAGCGCAGGGAAATATGCCAGGTGTCGCTCGACACCGCATCGCCGCCGATATTTTCCAATTCCGGCTCAAGCGCTGGCTGATCTTCCATAGCGCGCACAGCCGTATTGGGCGACATCTCAAGCACAGGCACTGAATAAGCGGCTAGCTGTTCGATCAGCGTTTGACCGGCAAAGCGCAGCGCAGCGTCAGTCTCAGTCTCGCCCGCCTGAATGCGGTCGAGCAATGCCCAGCAGTGGTCGCCGCAGGACAGGAACAGGGCGATCAGGGTTGAATCAACGCTGACCTCGCCGGCGCGGATATCGTCCAGTATATTTTCCATGACATGGGTGAACGCGACCATATCATCAAAGCCAAAAATGCCCGCTGTTCCCTTGATGGTGTGCGCGGCACGAAACACGGCGTTCAGCGCATCCGGCGCATCCGGGGTTTTTTCGAGCAGCAGCAGCGCATCTTCCATGGCGCTGAGCAAGGCGCGGCTTTCGGCGGCGAAATTTTGTATAACAGCTTGCGCTTGTTTCATGGTTGCCTCCTGCGTTCAGCTTTGGCGCGAGAAGCAATAACCAGCGGATCGCCAAAATACGCAGCCAGATTGTAAACGTCCAGTACCTCCAGCGAGGCCGCACTGTGTGCGACCAGCCGCACCTGCTTGCTCTCCCTGAGGGCTTCGCGCTTGAGCAGCACCAAGAGTTGCAGCCCAGCGCTATCCATCTCGGTTACCCCGGAAAGATCAATCTCCAGTTCATCCACACCATTGAAGGCCTTGAGCAAATCCTCTTTTTGGGCGGACGCTTCGTAAATAGTCATCGTGCCATCAATGGCTACTTTTCTGCGTTTGTGTTTGCCACGACTCTTGTTTGCGCTCATTGAAATGCTCATATTTCCCCCTTTGATCTATTTGCAGATTGAAACAGGATTTGTGTCAGACTGGCATGAGTTTCGCGACCGCATGCAAAATCTGCTCCGGGCGGAACGGTTTGACCACCCAGGCTTTTGCCCCCGCCATTTGTCCTTCCTGCTTTCTGCTTTCGCGCGATTCCGTGGTCAGCATGATGATGGGCATGAAGCGGTAATTGGGCAGTTTTTTTGCCTCTTTGACAAAGCTGATGCCGTCCATGACCGGCATGTTTACGTCGCAAATGGCCAGATGAATTTTGTTGCCGTTGAGCTTGCTGAGCGCATCCGCGCCGTCCTCAGCCTCGATCACGGCATATCCGGCTCCTCTGAGAGCGATAGCGACCACCTCGCGTAATGAGGCAGAATCGTCTATCACCAGTATGTTCTTTGCCATGTATTCCTCCACAATCAAAAAACAATTTAAAAAAATGTTAAATCCTCGGTCTTTCGTTTGCTGACCAACCCTGGCCCTTTGAGACGCAAATTATCAAATTCTTCATGAGTGGAAAATTCTCGCGCCATCTCCTGCATCCAGGTTTCGGCATCCATGGCGCTAACAGCACCTCTCTCAATCAACACGCTAAGTGCATTCAGGCTATTGATCACGTGAGCTTGAATCTGACTGACCCGATCCTGAAATTGCAATGCTACCAGCGCATCTGAAATGTTACCGCGTACCGACGTGCTTTCTTGCTCCATGATGGCTATGGATTGCGCGAGGTTAGCCGTGGTGAGCTGGAACCGCTCCAGCACACGGCGGATGATGGCTTCGCTCGTGCTGATAAAATTTTCCTCGCCGTCAACAAGCTGGTTTTCATGCTGGTAAACATGTTTCTGGGCGGGGTTGATGGAATTTATGGTTTGCAGCGTTTTGACCATCTTGCTGCCGGTTTCTTCAGATAACGTGGCGAGTTGGCGCATTTCCGATGCGACCACCGAAAATCCCTTGCCGGCCTCTCCGGAACGCGACGCCTCGATAGCGGCATTAAACGACAGCAGGCGTACCTGCATGGCGATTTTCTTAACGTCGTCAGCCATTTCGTTGAGGTTGCCGGCATGGCTTGCCACTTCAACAAGAATGCTGTCCCTGCTTTTATCCAAAGACACCAGTATTTCCAATACACGACGCAGGTCGCTCTCGCTGCTGGCAATCGAGGCGGTCATGCCGTTGCTTTCGCCGCTAACGTTCTGCACTGTGCTGCGGGTGGCCGCCAGGGTTTTTTCCAGCCTGCTGACCGTGTTGGAAAATAGACGCGTTAAACTCAGTACGGCGGCATCCGCCATTTCGCTCGAGGTGTTAATCTGACGAGTCCAAACGGGAAAAGATTGAGCGCAAATCTTGTACAGATTGGAAATGGTGTCGGCTTGAGAGTGTGCCTGATGATCTGCTGCCACACCATGCAGGCGCGACAAACGCTGACCAACGAAAACGGCGGCGGCTACAAAAATAATCGCCACGCTCAGGCTTAAGGCAGAAATACCAGCGACAAATATCAGCAGCGTCCCACCAGTCAGCCCCAGGGCGGCGGGATACCAGAAACAGGCGTCCGGCGATGGGTCAGGTGTTGTCAGATCAGTAAGCTTGTTCAACGCTATCTCCGTAAGGCCTTGCCACTTATTTGCCAACGAAGACAGATATATGTGTATGCGGTAATGGATAAAAATGGAGGTGATTCACAAGGTTACTGAAGATTAATAAATTAGTCAACTAATCCCACTAATAATCTAACAAGTGCCATAAATTTCACAAGGGTGGATGCAATGTATCACCCTTAACCATGACGTGTTGGCACTATTCCGCTAAACTCTTGCGCCATGAAACGCTATGCCTGTTGCCTGTTGCCTCTGCTGCTTTCCGCCTGTGACGGCGGGCTGTGGAATAATCCTTATCCTGCATCGGACGAGGGCAAGTCTATTTTTTATACTGCGTTCACCGAACGCCCCAAGCATCTCGATCCGACCCAGGCGTATAGCGAAAACGAGTATGAGTTTCTTGCGCAGATTTATGCGCCGCCGCTGCAATATCATTATTTGAAACGCCCTTATCAACTGGTCCCGCTGGCGGCAAGTGCAATGCCGGCGGTGCGTTATCTGGACAAATATCACCGGCCATTGCCGGATACCGCGCCTGCGGAAAATATCGCATTCAGCGTTTATGAGATACATATCAAGCCTGGCATGCGCTATCAGCCGCATCCTGCGTTTGCGCGCGATGCACAGGGCAAGCCGGAATACGGCCACCTTACACCGCACGACCTGCGCGACATCCATGCGCTGGGCGATTTCCCGCACAGCGGAACGCGCAACGTGACAGCTGCGGATTACGCTTACCAGATCAAGCGCCTCGCCCATCCGCAGTTGCATACCCCGATTTTCGGCGTGATGAGCGAATATATTGTCGGCATGAAAGATTATGCCGCGACGCTGCAACAGGCCGTGAAGAAAGATCCCGACGCGTTTCTCGACCTGAACGAGTATCCATTGCCGGGCGTGCAGGTGGTGGACGAACACACTTACCGCATCGAGATCATCGGCAAGTACCCGCAGTTCGCCTATTGGTTGGCGATGCCGTTCTTCGCGCCGATGCCGCCGGAGGCTGAGCGGTTTTACGCGCAGGCGGGGATGCGCGAACGCAACCTGACGCTGGATTGGTGGCCGGTGGGCAGCGGGCCTTATTACCTGTCCGAGAACAATCCCAACCAGCGCATGGTGCTGACGCGCAACCTGTATTACGACAGCGAAACCTATCCCGCCGAAGGCGAGGCAGGCGATGCCGCCGCAGGGTTGCTGGCGGATGCGGGCAAACCGTTGCCGCTGATCGACAAGATCGTGTTCACGCTGGAGAAGGAAACCATTCCATACTGGAACAAGTTTTTGCAGGGTTATTACGATGCCTCCGGCATCAG
>JADGRM010000005.1 GCA_017880945.1 Gallionella sp.
CGCCGCGCCGATTGCGCCCGCCTCGCCCGGATAGGGGTGAACGACGATTTCAGCATCCGCCACTTTTTCTCTGATGAAATCAACCTGCGCTTTCACCACGGCGAGATTGCGGTGTGTGCCGCCTTGCAGCACGAAATTGCGTCCGGCGGCGGACAGGTTTTGCAATTGCCCGGCGTACACCCACACGTTGAGCGGTAGAACCGCCGCGAGCGAGGCCATGATTTCATCCGGCGACCAGCCTTTGCGCTGCTGATTGACGATGTCGGATTGCAGGAACACGCCGCAGCCCATTGACAGCGAGGGCACTGAACGTGCCTGAAAGGCGTGTTCTGCGTATTGTTCAAGCGGCACATCATAGCGTTCCGCTACACCTTGCAGGAATGCGCCGTTGCCGGAGGAGCATTGCGAATTCAAGCGGAAGTCGGATACCGTGCCCTGGCGCAGGATCATGATCTTGACGTCGCAGCCGCCCACGTCGCAGATCACGTCTGCATCGGGAAAGTAATTCAACGCGGCAGTCGCATGCGCGACCGTCTCGACGACTCCCACATCCGCACCGACGATGTTTTTCAGCAGATCCTTGCCATAGCCTGTGATCGCCAGGCCGCCTATTTTTTTGAAGCCGGCTTTGCGTATCTGCCGGAACAGCGCCTTGGCATCCTTGATCGGGTTGCCCGCCGATGGCGCATAGCAACTGAATAGCACTTTGCCGTCGGCGGACAGCACCACCGCTTTTGCCGTCGTGCTGCCGAAATCACAGCCGACCAGCGCCGGCGTGTCGCGCTCAAGCGCGGTCGTCTCCACGGGCGCACGGTCGTTGTTGCTGGCGTAGTGTTGCATGAACGACGCCAGATCGGCGGGACTGCTCACCAATCCTTTGGCACCTTCTTTTTCCTTCTCCTCCCATTGCCCCTTATCCACCCACCATTGCAGCTTTGCGCTGCCGGAATAAATGCCGACGGCAGGTTTTTCTTCCAGGCCGATTTCGATACAGCCGAGACAGGCGTAATACAAGGCTTCGGCGGGAACCAGAATCAATGATTCGAGCGTGGCATTATCCGGCAACGCCAATTTGCGTTCGCTCCACAATTTGCCGAGGTGATGCCGCCACGCTTCCTGCAATCCTGCGAAAAACAGATTCGGCCCGCCCAGCAACAGCACCTGCGGCATCGGCGTGTTGCCCTTGGTCAGCGTGGCGAGATTCTGGTACACCACCGCTTCGAACAAACTGGCGATGATCTCTTCCACCGGTACGCCGGATTTGACCAGCGAGTTGGCGTCGGTCTCGGCGAAGATGCCGCATTTGGAACTGATCTTGTGCAGCTCATATCCCGCGTAGCCCATCTGCGCCAAGCGTTCGGTGGGGATGTTGAGCTTGCGCGCAGTCTTCTCGATGAAGGTGCCGGTGCCGCCGCTGCAAGCCGATTGCATGTAGACCTGCTTGCTTTTCCCCAGACCGCTGGGCGTGAAGAACAGGGTCTTCATGTCTTCGCCGCCGATTTCGGAAACGAAGTTCACCTCGGGATGGAATTTTTCCACCGCCGCCGCCACGGCCACCACTTCTTGCACCATCTTCCCGCCAAGTTGTGGCGCGATCAGCCCCGCGCCCGAGCCGGTGATAAAGAGGCGATCTACTCCCGCTTTGATGCCGCACTCCGCTTCCATGCGCGCGAGGTAGGTGAGCACCATCTCGGCTTGCTTGGTGTTGTGGCGCTGATAGTCCTGCCAGAGAACCTTGCCGTTCTCTGCTACCACCGCTTTTACGGTAGTGGAGCCTATATCGAGTCCGATCATTTTCATGGTTTGGTTATTTTTAGGCGCGTTATATCTGCCGCCAGATGCAGCACCAGATTCGCCGCCGTACCGGCGACACCGTAATGCGGGATGCGGTAGGTCGCGCGTTTCAGTTCGGGGCGGGCGGCAATCGCCTCGAGCAGGCTGGCTTCGGTAAAGCCGGTACGCTCCAGCACCTCCTCGTACTCACGCTGCGCCCGCTTTTTCGCTTCGGTCAGTATCATCTGGCAGCGCGACAGCGCGTGCACCTCGGCATCTCCCTTGATTTCCAGCGGCGCGTAGAGCAGGTCAGGATAGCGGCCGACGACTGTTGCCATCGCACCGACGCTCATGGTGTTCGGCATGCATGAGTAAGGCGAGAGCTCGCAGATCATGTGCGCCTTCTTCTTGTGGTAAGCCCACAGCGCCTTGCCGATCAGCATGTCGCCCTCGCCGCCATCGAGCCGGCTGTTGAAGTAAGGCGCGGCGAGTTCGCGCAGTTCGCGCTGGTCGGGCAACTCGTGCGGCACCATGCCCGTGGCGCGGCGCATGCGCATGTATGTCCACCTGAGCAGCCACTGTGCGGTGTGCAAGCTGCCCAGCTTCAGGCGCGAGTAACGCTCGATGCCGATGTGATCCTCGAAATTCTGTCCGGCCAGGCGCATCAGGTAATCGAACCAGATGGTGATCGCTGCCGGATACACCTCGGCCCCTTCCGATTCCAGCCAATGATGGATGTTGTAGTTCGGGTCGCCTTCCACCGTTTGCAGATAAAACTCGCCGGTGATCTTGACCAGCGGCTTCACACGCAGACGGTCTACCTCGATCTGGTCGAAGCGGCGGCGCACTTCGCGCATCGCGTCGGTGAAATAATTTGTGCCCAGATGCCATAACAGCGCCCCCAGTTTTTTGCCGCGCGCGGGACGCTTGCGGAAAACCTCGTGCAGGTATTCGACGCATTCGCGCGCCACCTTGTCGGTCTCGCCGGGATGCACCTCATAAGGCCGTATCTGGTACTCCATGTCCTGCACCACATCGGTTACCACAGTCGCCCAGATCGCGCCGAGCAAAAACGGCATATCCAGTTTCAGGCCGCCGCCAGCCTTATCGCCCTGATCGAGCTTGTCCTGCCCGAGCATAAACATGCGGAATGATTCCATGCCGATGTTGCGCAGTGCCAGTTCGTAGCTCTGGTGATACTGGCCGAAACGGCACGAGCCGCACGAACCCGCAGTGACGTAAATGTAGTCTTTCGCCACCTGTTCTGCGCCGATGCGTTGCGCCGCGCTACGCAGGTAATTGGCTAGATTGCCGGTGGTGAAACTGGTTGGGCAGCACTGGCCGATGTCGGCCACTTCGCGCCCGGTTAACATATCCTCGCGGGTGGCGGTGGGCAGTATCTCGGAGGCGTAGCCCTGGTTTGTCAGCATACCTTGGAGCACCCGCTCGACGCGCCAGTGCAAGCCGCCGAAGAGTATGGTCGTGCTGGCACGCTCCTCGCGTGTGAATGGCCGTGGCCGATAGGTGCGGAAATGTCCGGTTGTCCCGCTCACTTTTTCTGTGAGGGGCGGCGGCACGACGAAATGCATTTTGCTGTCGCTTTGGACATTTGTTTCAGCGACCACGCGCAGGCCTTGCAATGATTTGTAACTTTTAAGCGGTATTTCGGGTGCGTTCATAAACGACTCCTTAGAAATAACCGATTGCAATAAATCTTTTTCACCATAACAGATTTATTGCCTAAGCTTTAATATTATGGGTTCGGCACGGTGAAGTATCAACTCTATTCGTGCTGAGCGTAGCTGGCATAGACAGCGAAGTCGAAGCATCAGCTGTATCCTTTCGACTTCGCTGCGCTACGCTCAAGGCGAACGGACTTCAAACATAATCAGGCCGGATCAATAGTTTGATTTTGTGTGAAGTCGCGGGGGATAGGTGGGCCGAGAATCATTGTTGTGATCCGCAATCCCCCTCCTGAACCGTCCGATTAAACCGTTTGCAGTGCGCATTCGTCCTCGGTATCTTGCGCTACTGGGTTGATCATTTTCATCCGCACAGTAAAATTTCCCACGCGGTAAAAACCTCTATTCCCTTAACCTATCCGTCCGGTCTTCATTGATGGCCTCTCCTTCAAGACAGCGCAATAGGTTTCTGGCCTTTGTTATCCAAACCATCATCATACAAGTGGCAATGCACGATGTGCGTTGCCGATTGACTTGTGGCCGGAGGATAGCTGGCGCGGCATGTCTCGTTGACATGCGAACAGCGCGGAGCAAAATGGCAGCCAGGCGGCGGGTTGGCCGGTGATGGCAAGTCACCCTCCAGCCTGATTCGTTCCACGCCTTGCCCATCAATGCGCGGAACGGCGGACAACAGCGCCTGGGTGTAAGGATGTTTCGGCGCGCGCAATACCTCCGCCGCCGTGCCACGCTCCACGATACGGCCGAGATACATCACGCACACTTCATGGGCGAGATACTCCACCACCGCGAGGTTGTGGGTGATGAACAAATAACTCAGATTCAATTCCTGTTGCAGCGATTTCAATAAGTTTAAAATCTGCGCCTGCACCGACACATCCAGCGCGCTGGTCGGTTCATCGCAGATCAGCAGCTGAGGCGAAACGGCAAGGGCGCGCGCGATCGCGATACGCTGCCGTTGTCCGCCGGAGAACTCGTGCGGGTAACGCCACTTGCTGGTGCGTGCCAATCCGACCTGGTCGAGCAGGGTATCGATGTGCGCCTGGCGTGCTGCACTATTGCTTTGGATATTTAACGCGGTCATACCCTCTTCGAGAATTTCAGCGACACGCATCTTCGGATTCAGCGAAGCGTATGGATCCTGGAATACCATCTGCATCGTGGCGCGCTGCTCACGCAATTCGCGCGCAGCCAGTCCGATCAATTCGCGCCCGGCAAATTGCACACTGCCGGCGGTGGGCGGTATCAATTGCAGCAAAGCCTTGCCCAGCGTGGTCTTGCCGCACCCGGATTCGCCTACCAATGCCAGTGTGCGCCCTTGCGGAATCTCCAGCGATACGCCGTCCACCGCCTTTACCTGGCCAACCACGCGCTGCAGGACGCCTTTGCGGATCGGGAAATAAACTTGCAAGTCGGAGACTTGCAGCAGCGAGGTGGGTAGGATGGGTTGAGCGCAGCGATACCCATCGCCAGCGTTAAGCGAATGATGGGTATCGCTGCGCTCAACCCATCCTACATTTACTTTGCCCCCGCTCCCAATCTCTTGTGCCTTGCCCCTTGCCCCTTGATCCTGATACAGATGACAGCGTACGCCTTGCCCATCTTCCAGTACTGTCCAATCCGGTGTTTGTTCGCTACACAGCGCCCAGGCCTGGTCGCAACGCGCGGCAAAGCGACAACCCCGCGTGATGCTGCCCAGTGGCGGAACGCTGCCGGGAATCGCGGCCAGAGGCTGGTTGTGCCGCGTCGCATCGGGTAAGGCGGCAAATAATTTTTGTGTATATGGGTGTAACGGTCGGGCTAACAATTGCGCGCGGCTGGCCTGCTCGACGATCTGTCCGGCATACATCACGCCAACCTGATGCGCCATTTCCGCCACCACCCCGAGATCGTGGGTGATCAGCAACAGCGACATGCCGCTGGCAGTCTGGGTATCGCGCAACAGTTGCAGCACTTGAGCCTGCGTGGTCACATCCAGCGCGGTGGTCGGCTCGTCGGCGACCAGCAACTTTGGCTGTCCGGCCAGAGCCATCGCGATCATCACGCGCTGCTTCATGCCGCCTGAAAGTTGCATCGGATATTCTGTTTCGCGCCGCGCCGCATCCGGAATGCCGACCTGATCCAGCAACTCCACGCAACGCTGTCGCGCAGCCTTGCCACGCATGCCTTGATGCAAATCCAATACTTCGGCGATCTGCTCACCGGCCGTCATCACCGGATTCAGGCTCAGCCCCGGTTCCTGGAAGATCATCGCCGCCGTCCCGCCACGTACCGCGCGCATCTCGCGTTCATGCAAACCGAACAATTCCACACCGTCCAGCTGCGCCGTGCCGCCCGCACGCACCACACCATCCGGCAACAGGCGCAGCAGCGACAGTGCGGTCACGGACTTGCCGCAGCCCGATTCGCCGAGCAGCGCAAAAGTCTCGCCTGCCCGGATGCTGAAAGAAATGTCGTCCACGATGCGCGCGCCGTTGCGCAACTGCGTGATCAGGCCGGAGACACGGAGGATGTCACCCATTACGCCACCATCTCGGTACGATTCAGGCGCGGATCGAACGCATCGCGCACCGTATCGGCAAACAGGTTCGCCGCCAGCACCAGCACCAGCATGAAGCCGAAGGCAGAGGCCAACGCCCACCACACCATCGGCTCGCGCCCCATCTCCAGTCGCGCGCCATTGATCATTGTGCCGAAGCTGATCATGGACGGATCGACGCCCACGCCGACGTAGGACAACACCGCCTCGGCCAGCACCAGTCCGCTGAAATCCATCACCAGTGAGATCAGTACGATGTGCATCACGTTCGGCATGATGTGGCGCGTCAGGATGCGCAATGAAGACACGCCGAACGCCTGGGCCGCCTGGATGTATTCCATTTCGCGCAGCTTGAGCGTCTCGCCGCGCAGCAAACGGCACAGCCCGGTCCAACTGGTGACACCGAGGATCAGGCACAGGAACACCAGGCGCAGATCGGCACGCGATGCGGAGGTGTCGAACCATTGCGGATGCGTATCGATGGTCACCTGCATCATCAGCACCGCCGCCGCGATCAGCAGCACGCTGGGAATGGAACTCAGCACGGTATAGATGTACTGGATCACGTCATCTACCCGGCCGCGCCAATAGCCTGCCGCGATACCCAGCAACAAAGCCAGCGGCAACGTGACCAGTGTCGTCACCGTGCCGATGATCAGTCCGGTGCGTATGCTTTTCAGCGACAGGTATAGCACGTCCTGCCCGACCTTGTCGGTGCCGAGCACGTGATAGGCAGCAGCCAGTTTGGCGGTCATGCCGATGATAGCGGCGATGATCAGCGTGGCGATCAACAGGGCGCGCAGCGGCCAGCCGCGCTGTGCCAACCAGCGCTTGCCAACCAGGGCAATCAACAACCCCGCCAACAACCCCGCCAGCGCACCGGTCAATCCGCGCCACAATATATCGCTGTCCTGCCGCTGCGTATCGGTCAGATGCGCGCCACCGTAGCGCAGACGCGGATATTCGCGCAGCACTTTGCCGTCTGGCATTTCGATGCTTTCCTTGGCATACAGCGTCACAGCCAATGGCGCGGAGTAGGTCTTCTCGGTCTGCGTGCGCAGCGGTGTCACCAGCAGGTCGAACACGCTCAGCACCTCCGGTGAATACACCGTCTCGCCACTATTTTTTTCAGACAAAGCGGCCTGGAAATGCAGCGTATCCAATAGCCCCACCAGCAGAAACAGCGACACCACCAGCAACGACACCATCGCTGTAGCACTCTGTGCCACGCGTCGCCAGGGCAACAGCAGATGCTCGCGTTGCCGCACATACCACGCACAGGCGATGCCTGCCGCCAGCAGCAAGAACACCAGCGCGTCGCTCCACAAGATGACCGGCATGAAACTCACGACAATCTCACCCGTGGGTCGACGATCGTGTAGGAGATATCGGTGAGGATCAGCCCGACGATATAAAGCAGCGAGCCGAGAAACACCATCGCGCGCACCACGCTGAAATCCTGTGCATTGATCGCATCGATGGTGTAGCTGCCCAGGCCGGGAATACCGAAGAACGACTCGGTGAGCAGGCTGCCCATGAACAGCAGCGGGATGATCACCACCACGCCGGTAAGTATAGGGATCATCGCGTTCTTCAAAACGTGGCGGAACAGCACCGCCAATTCCGACAAGCCCTTGGCACGCGCGGTACGCACATAGTCTTTGCCGATCTCTTCGAGAAAGATGGTGCGATACCAGCGGCTGCTGGAGCCGACGCTGCCGATCATGCCTATCATGATAGGCAACACCACGAATTTGAAGCCGCCCATGCCGCCGTCATAGCCGGAAATAGGCACCAGATGCCACAACTTGCTCACCACGAACTGCCCTCCGATGATGTAGAACAAGCCCGACACCGACATCAGCAATACGCACAACGCTACCCCAGCCATGTCCAGAGTGGTGGCGCGAAACAGCGTCATCAGCAGCGCGAAGCTGACGTACGTCACCAGACCGATCAGAAAGGTCGGCAGCGCGATCTCCAGACTCGGCCCCATGCGTGTCGCGATTTCGCGACCGATACTGCGCCCGTCATCCGAGTAACCGAAATCGAGCACGAACATGCCGGCGGATTTCTGCCAGAAGATTGTGTCGGTAAGTTTGTCCGTGCCGTTTGCAGCGTTATTCAGCAACAACGGCTTGTCATAGCCGTGCTGCTGCTTCCACTTTTCGATCGAATCGGGTGTGACGCGCTTGATGCCAAGCTGCATGCGCGCCATGTCGTCCGGCGTGTTCACCACGAAGAATAGGGCGAAGGTAAGCAGATTCACCCCGATCAGGATCGGTACAGCGTAAAGGATGCGGCGCAGCAGGTAGGCAAGCATGTTACGTCTGGTGTGAATGAATGATGGTTGCGCGGATTATAGGGCAATAGCTCATCCTGTTTGCACTCGAATGAAACCGGATTCGGCTGACTCCTGGTAACTAAAAGGGCACATCTCCGGCCACGCGCCAGGTCACGTATATCGCGCCAGCTGCGAAGGCGAAAGTCAGCAGCGCGAACAGCAGGCTTTGTATTCGGGGTGATCGTTTGGGCAGAGGCATCAGCCAGGCTGCAATCGGAATGGCTGCCAGGAGGGACAGCGCATACCAGGGAAGATTTGCGCCCAGCACGGCTATGCAACCGGTCAGTCCGGCAATCAGCGCGAGTGGCAACGTGAATACTCGCCCGGCTGGCAAAGCTTTGTTGCTGAGCAGGTGGATGAATAATAGCGCTGCAGCGGATGACCCGAGTGCCAACCCGAATTGTCCGAGCAGAGCAGATGCGCCGACCAGGGCTGCACCGCCCGTGCCCATGCCCAGCGCGGTAGCTGCACTTGCGGCGCGTATCGGATCATTTTCAAGTTTGTCCATACCCCAGACCAGGATCGCGACATAAGCCGCGCAACCCGCGCCCCACAGCAGCACTACCTGGGGTGGATGTTGCTGGAGGATACGCTGTGCCGTCCAGATCGCGGCTGCTCCGCCGAGCAAGGGAAGCAGCGAAACCAGCCAGCGTGACCGCGATAAACTGAGCAGCAGGCCGAGCGCTGCGCTGATCAACCCCAATAGAACGATCTTGCGCGAGGCGGTCAGCGGATCGATGGTGAAGTCGCTGGCCAGGTATATAGTGACGGCAAATCCGGCGATGATGGCCAAGCCGCTCAGTTTGATGCGCTGGAATAACTCGGCGGTGAGGAGTGCGACCAGGAAGGGTGCGAAGCCGGCTTGCACGGCGGGGTGATCGAGCAGTTCTTGCAACTTAACCTCCGGTAGACCATCGAACAGCGGCGAGTTTACCACTATCGAATCGGTTCTTGAAAACGGTCGCGCTTGATAATGTGTGCCCTTGAAATCCGGCGACGCGCTCCCCATATTCGCGGAGCGCGGTGATACAGATGGCAAACTGCGCGGCTAAAATCTGACATTGGAGACTACAAGTTCATGAAGAGAATCTTTCTGTTTGTTGTGACAAATTTGGCAGTGGTGTTCGTGATCAACATCACCCTGCGGCTGCTCGGAGTGGATCGCTGGTTGAACGAAACCGGCGGCATAAACTTCAGCGCGCTGCTGGTGTTGTCTGCCGTGATCGGTTTCGCCGGCTCGCTGGTTTCGCTGGCCATGTCCAAGTGGTCTGCCAAGCGTATGGTCGGTGCCCGGGTCATCGAAAACCCGATCGATCCGACCGAGCGCTGGCTGGTGGATACGGTGCGCAGACAAGCGCAAGCCGCTGGTATCGGCATGCCGGAAGTGGCGATTTACGATGCACCCGACGTGAACGCCTTCGCCACCGGATGGAATCGCAACGACGCGCTGGTGGCGGTGAGTACCGGCCTGCTGCAAAGCATGAGCAAGGATGAGATCGAGGCGGTGCTGGCACATGAAATGAGCCATGTCTCCAACGGCGACATGGTGACGCTGGCGCTGATCCAGGGCGTGGTGAACACCTTTGTGATATTTTTCGCCAAGCTGTTCGGATTCTTCGTGGATCGCGTGTTGCTCAAGAATGATGGACGGAATGGTCCCGGCATAGGCGCATTCGTTGCTGAAATCGCGGCGCAACTGGTGTTGGGCGTGCTCGCCAGCGTCATTGTGATGTGGTTCTCGCGCCAGCGCGAATTCCGCGCCGATGCGGGCGGCGCCCATCTGGCCGGACGCAACAAAATGATCGCCGCGCTGGAACGGTTGAAGATCAACCACGAGCAGGCCAGCTTGCCGGAAAAGATGGCCGCGTTCGGCATCTCCGGCGGTCACGCTTTCGCGAAAATGTTCATGACCCATCCGCCGCTGGATGAGCGTATCGCCGCGTTGCGCAGCGGGCAATAACCGCTTCTGCAAAACGCGCCAAATAAAAAGGCCTGCGATGCAGGCCTTTTCATATTGAACTGTCCGCACTCCCGCCAAGCTACGGCTGGGTAGTGTCTTCCTCCATATCGTCGTAGCGGGTGCGCGGCGGGTTGCCGTCATACACCAGATTTTTCCGATACAGCAGGTAGCTGTCACGCGTAAATTCATAGGGGTCTAGCATCGCCTCACGCAAAACTTTTTCCTGATCCAGCAGTTCGGCGCGCAGGTTGGTTCCCCTGGCCAGGTAAGCCTGATTGCGCGTGCGCATGTGTTTGATCTGGTACACAGGACTCGAATAGCCGTCGACATACAGCCCGGCGCTGTCGCGTAGCGTGCTGGGGCCCAGTATAGGCAGAACAAGGTAGGGACCGTTACCAACCCCCCACTTGCCCAAGGTCTGACCAAAATCTTCGTTATGCTTTTTCAGCTCGCCGGTTGATGCAACATCGATCAATCCGAATACTCCTATCGTGGTATTTACGAAGACACGCATCCCATCAGAAAAACCCTGTACCAGCTTGAATTGCAGCAAATCGTTGGCGGTGACGACGACATCGTCCAGATTGGAAAAGAAATTCGACACCATGGTTTTGCCTACCGCCGGCATGACGGCACTGTATCCTTGCGCGACAGGTTTGATAACGGCCTTGTCGACGGTGTCGTTAAACCGGTATATGCCGCGATTGAGCGGTTCGAGGGGGTCGTTCGGGTTGTGCGCCCCGGCGCAGCCGATGAGAAGCATGGGGGAGATCAACAGGGCTGTAGTCAGAAAAAGAGGGCGCATGCTATCCATGGTTGTTATATAGGCCGGTTTGACGGCACGGATTATAATTGGTATGAAAGTTGACGCAAAGTTTCTAAACGGACTTGACGGGCGGCAGGAGGTCACTCATGCGGAACCGGAAAGCGCCGGTCTTGCGGTCGGCAAAGTAATGTTGCAGCGTGAAATACACCGGGCGGAACGCCAGCGTGTCCCACGGAATATCTTCCTCGGCGAACAGTTGCACTTCCAGGCTTTCCACGCCGGGAGAAAAATCGAGATTCAGCAATCTGGCGCGGAACAGCAGGTGCACCTGATTGATGTAGGGCAGGTTGTACATGGAATACAGCTCGCCGATGTCCACCTGCGCATTGGCCTCTTCCAGCGTTTCACGCGCTGCGGCCTCGACGGTGGTTTCGCCGTTTTCCATGAAGCCGGCGGGCAATGTCCATAGCCCCTGGCGCGGTTCGATGGCACGGCGGCACAGCAGGATTTTATCCTGCCATTCCGGAATGGCGCCGACGATCAGTTTCGGGTTCTGATAATGGATTTCGCCGCAAACAGTACAAACATGGCGCGAGCGGTTGTCATCCGGCGGGAGGCGCAGTTCAACTGGGGCACCACATACGCTGCAAAATTTCATACGCCGTAAAATTTCATGTCAGGGGACTGGTGCGAGGATGAATCATTTCCATGACTGTTAATGGGGTTTCTCGCTGTTCTTGTTTGCTGATGAGGCGACCTGGGGGAAGTTCTTGTCCAGCACGCGCTGTGCATCGTCGCGCAGCTGCTTCATGCCCATCGCGTCATAGCCCTGCACCAGTATCAGCAGCGCATCGCGCGTCGCTGGCGTATTCGGATAAAGCGTCAGCACTTCCTTGGCGCGGTTCACCGCGGCGATGTGCGCGCCACGGCGCTGGTAGTAACTGGCGACATGGATCTCGTATTTCGCCAGCGCGTTGAGCAGGTATTGCATACGCAATCTTGAATCGGGTGCGTATCTGCTGGAAGGGAAGCGCGTTATCAGATCCTTGAAGGCGGCAAACGAATCTTGTGCCGCTTTCGGGTCGCGCTCTGTGGGATCCTGCCCGAACGCCAAACCGAACAGGCCGATGTCGGCGTTGAAATTGGCCAGACCCTTCACGTAGTAGGCATAGTCCACATGCGGATTATTAGGGTACTGCTTGATGAAGCTGTCGGCGGCGGTGATGGCGGATTCGGCCTCATTCTGCCGGTAATAGGCGTAGGCGATCTCGATCTGTGCCTGCTGCGCGTAACGCCCGTACGGGTAATGCGATTGCAGGGATTCGAACTGTTTGATGGCCTCCTCATAACCGCCATCATTCAGGCTTTTCTTGGCATCGGTATACATTTTTTCGGCAGAAGCCGATTTTCCGGGGGTGTCGGCATCGGGCTTTGAGCCGAACACGCCGCAGGCGGTTAACGTAAGTAACAGGAATACGGCTAAACTATGGCGCATGACAAATCCAGAAATTAATTTGCACGATTATAACGCAAACCCCACTCGCTCCGAACCGGTACATTTCACCGTTCCCGATGAATATGCCGGATTGCGCCTCGATCAGGCCCTGGTCAGGTTCTTTCCCGAGTATTCGCGCAGCCGTCTGCAGGAATGGATCACCCAGCAGCAAGTCAAGGTGGACGGTGCATATGCAACGTCCAAGCAAAAAGTGTGGGGCGGAGAAAAGCTGGAGGTGCTGCCTCAAACTCATCCCGCCGAGCAACCCTATCTGGCCGAGGACATCGCGCTTGAAATCTTGTATGAAGACGATACGCTGCTGGTAATCAACAAGCCGGTCGGGCTGGTGGTGCATCCCGGCAGCGGCAATTGGGAGGGCACATTGCTCAACGCCTTGCTGCATCACGCGCCGCAATTGGCGGACGTGCCGCGCGCCGGCATCGTGCACCGGCTGGACAAAGACACCAGCGGCTTGCTGGTGGTCGCCAAAACCATAACCGCGCAAACCGCACTGGTGCGGCAGCTGGAGGCGCGCAGCGTGCAGCGCGAATACCTGGCACTGGTGCATGGCGAGTTGACCCGAGCCGGAAAGGTGGATGCTCCCATCGGACGCCATCCAACCCAGCGCGTCAAGATGGCGGTCGTGGAAAACGGCAAGCCCGCGGTCACTCATTATCAGATCGAAAGAAAATTTCCGAGCTGCACGCTGCTGCGCTGCCGCCTGGAAACCGGGCGCACCCACCAGATCCGCGTGCATCTGGCCCATATTGGCCATCCTTTGGTAGGCGACAGCGTGTATCTCAAAGGCCCGCAGAAATGCGTGCCGCAACTGCGCGCCCTGTTAAGCGGTTTTCCGCGCCAAGCGCTGCACGCCACCCGTCTGGCACTTGAGCACCCGGTCAGCGGCGAGAGGATGGAATGGCATGCGCCGTTGCCGCAAGACATGGTGCAATTGCTGCAACAAATCAAGGCGATTGTGAATGAGCCCGCCTGAACATTTGATCATTCCCGGCTGGCCTGCGCCCGCCAATGTCAAAGCTTTGCAGACCACCCGCCTTGGCGGCATCAGCAGCGCACCTTACGATAGCCTCAATCTGGGCGACCATGTCGGCGATGCGCCGATGTCTGTGGCGCGCAACCGGATGTTGCTCAACACGCTGCTACCCAGTGAACCGGTGTGGCTGAAGCAAGTGCATGGCACTGTAGTGGCGAATGCCGATATGGCAGGGTGTTTACCGCAGGGCGATGCCGGCATCGCGCGGCATCGCGATGCGGTGTGCGTGGTGATGACCGCAGATTGCCTGCCGGTGTTGCTGTGCGACCAACAAGGCAGCGTAGTCGGGGCTGCACACGCCGGATGGAAAGGCCTGGCCGCCGGGATCGTCGAAGCCACCGTGCAGGCGATGGATGTTGCGCCGCATAACCTGATGGCGTGGCTGGGACCGGCTATCAGCCAGCAAGCGTTTGAAGTGGGTGAGGAAGTGCGTGCCGTTTTTGTGGATGCCGACCCGCAGGCCGCAGCGGCATTCATCCCCGGGGAGCACGGCAAATGGCTGGCCGACCTTTACGCATTGACGAGATTGCGCCTGAACGCGTTGGGTATCACGCAGATCTACGGCGGCGGCTATTGCACCTACCGCGAGCGCGAACGTTTCTTTTCCTACCGTCGCGACGGTGTGACGGGGCGGATGGGGACTTTCATCTGGCTGGATTAACCGGAGCGGAACGTCAACCTTTGGTATAATCCGCGCCCGTAATTTTCTGAGTAACCCCCATGACCGTTTTGCTGTGGATCGTCGTCGCCAGCATTTTTGGCGGCGCATTGAGTGTGTCGTGCGCCGCGCTGTTCGCCTTGAATGCGCGCGCGCATTGGGTGAACTCGCTGGTCAGTTATGCAATCGGGGCGTTATTGGGCGCGGCATTTCTCGAGATATTGCCCGAAGCACTCAAATTGAGCGCCAGCGTTTCGGTGGTCAGCGGCGCGGTGCTGGGCGGCATCCTGTTGTTCTTCACGCTGGAAAAACTGCTGTTGTGGCGGCATTGCCACCACGATCATTGCGAGGCGCATGATCCCGTCGAACCCAAGGATCATGGGCGCAGCGGCACGATGATCATGGTGGGCAACACTTTTCACAACTTCGTCGATGGCATCATCATCGCCGCAGCATTCTTGGCCGATGTGCATCTGGGTGTCGTCACCGCACTGGCGATCATCGCGCATGAGATACCCCAGGAGGTCGGCGACTTCATGATCCTGCTGCATTCCGGTTACACCAAGGCGCAGGCTTTGCTGCTCAATCTGGTGTCCAGCCTGGCCACGTTGCTGGGCGGCGTGCTGGCATATTACGCCTTGAGGTCGATGCAAAGCGTTGTACCGATATTATTGGCTTTGGCTGCGGCGAGCATGATCTACGTCGCGGTTGCCGACTTGATACCCGGATTGCATAAGCGCACCACCTTGCGCGACACGTTGGAGCAAGTGGTGCTGATTGCGTTGGGCATATCTTCGATCGTGCTGGTCCAATTCATGGTGTCCGAATAAGTTAATGAAAGTGTGTAATGAGTAAAACTTCCCCGCAAAAAGTAGGCTTCGTCTCGCTCGGTTGCCCGAAGGCGACCGTTGATTCCGAGCACATTCTCACGCGCCTGCGCGCCGAGGGTTATCTGATCTCCAACAGTTATCAGGATGCCGATCTGGTGGTGGTCAACACCTGCGGTTTCATCGACAGCGCCGTGGCCGAATCGCTGGATGCGATCGGCGAAGCGCTGGCAGAAAACGGCAAGGTGATCGTCACCGGATGCCTTGGGGCTAAGGGTGATGTGGTGAAACAGGCACACCCCAAAGTGCTCGCCGTTACCGGCCCGCACGCGACCGATGAAGTGATGGCTGCGGTGCATCAACATCTGCCCAAACCGCATGATCCTTATATGGACCTGGTGCCTGCACAGGGCATCCGCCTGACGCCCAAGCATTTTGCCTACGTGAAAATTTCCGAGGGCTGCAACCATCGCTGCACCTTCTGCATCATCCCCAGTTTGCGCGGCGATCTGGTCAGCCGTCCGGTCGGCGATGTGATGCAGGAAGCGCAGAATCTGGTCAACGCGGGCGTGAAAGAACTGCTGGTGATCTCGCAGGACACCAGTGCCTACGGCGTGGATATTAAATACCGCACCGGCTTCTGGGGCGGCAAACCGCTCAAGAGCCGCATGACCGAGCTGGCAACCGCGATGGGCGAACTCGGCGCGTGGGTGCGCCTGCATTATGTGTACCCGTATCCGCACGTGGACGAGGTGATCCCGCTGATGGCGCAGGGCAAGATCCTGCCGTATCTGGATATCCCGTTCCAGCACGCCAACCAGCGCATCCTGAAACTGATGAAACGTCCGGCCAGCAGCGAGAACGTGCTGGCGCGCATCAGGCAGTGGCGCGAGATATGTCCGGACCTCACGCTGCGCAGCACCTTCATCGTCGGTTTCCCCGGCGAGACCGAGGAAGAATTCGAAGAGCTGCTGGATTTTCTGGAAGAGGCTCAGCTGGATCGTGTCGGTGCGTTCGCCTACTCGCCGGTGGATGGCGCGGTGGCCAACGCCTTGCCTGATCACATTCCGCCCGAAGTGCAGCAGGAACGCCTTGCGCGCCTGATGCTGCTGCAGGAGGAAATCAGCGCGGAACGCCTCAAGCGCAAGATCGGCAAGACCATCACCGTGCTGGTGGACGAGGTGGATGAAGAGGGCGCGATCGCGCGCAGTTCGGCCGATGCGCCGGAGATCGACGGATTGGTGTACATCGAAAATGGCCAGCAGTTAAGCGTGGGCGATTTCGTCGACGTGAAAATCACCGATTCCGATGAGCATGATCTGTGGGCGGAGTTGGCTTTGTAGCTTGGGTTAGCGGCTTTATCGCGCAACCCAACGAGGGCAATGTTGGGTAAGAGCTCGACAGCAGGACAGTGGTCGATGCCTGCGCTTCACGATTTCTTTTGTGCCTGGCACCCGTTTCAGTCCCGGTTTTCGATCATGCCTGTTGCCGGGTTGAAGGATGGAAATCGCAGCTAAAGGAGCGACGCGATTTTCAGGGGTTATTTGCAGTAGTTGCTGATGTCTTTTTGAGTTTTTTCGATACGTTGTTCGCGTTGTTGGTCGTCTATGAAAGAGCGTTCGCCTTTTGCATCTATCTCCACCATTCGTATACCGCTCTGTAAGTCTCTCAGGTTTTGTTGGGCGGCGGCACAACTGGCTTGTTGAGCATCTGTGGCAGACTGTTTTTGAGCGGCTTTGTCGGCGGCTTCTTTCTTTGCCTTTTGTGACTTTTTCAATTCTGCTTCGCGTTCTGCGATGGTTTGCGGTGCGGCCACACCGCTGCTAGCGGTATCCTGTGTGTTGGCATCCGGGCGTAGAGTTTTTGGCCGCACATCAAGGGGGGGCGGTTGATCCGAATAATGTACCTGGCCATTGGAATCCACCCATTTACTGATTGCAGCAAGGGCGTTTGTGCTGAGAAGTATCACAAATAACAGCAGGTATTTGTTCATGTCAAGCATCCCTGTCGAATTAGAGGTTTTTGATTCGATTCAAATTCGTCCGAAGAAATCCCGGCGAATGCGCAGACAAGTCTAGCATGTAGAGGTATGATTGCAACATCAATAAGATGTGCCAGATTAATGAAGCAGGAGGGGGATGTTATGGCGGACAGCAATGCTGGCGACGCTGCCAATCAAGTCTATTACGATGTGGCAAAAAATGCCGGAATGGTATTGAAACTCTTCAATGCCTATTATCGTGATCGCAACCATGCAGGAAAGATTTACGACGACACTCCCAGCTTCTTTATGTTCAAGCCAGGCGTGCTGGAGGGAAAAGAGGTAGCCACGCGCGGTTCGGAGAAGTTGCTGCTGGACGACTGCATTCAGCGTGCCAAGGAGCGCAACGGCTACATCAGCGTGTCCAAACATCGTAATCCAAAACTGGGCTACTACTGGCTGGAATTGTCGGTGATGCCGTTCATGATGGGTGATGCGGTAGGCAAGGAGAATAAAGGGGAATTCTTTTATATACTCACCAAGTTCATCGAGTTCACCAAACAGAATCCCAAGATATATGGGGATTTGACAGCCGAAATCGAATCCGACAAGGATATCGCGGTGATGCTCAATGGGATTGGCAAGATGGCGAGTCGCCTCAACACGGCACTGGAGATATACCCTGAAAAGATGCTGGTGGCATACAACCCCAAGTGGCCTGTGACAGAAGTCCAGAAACTGCTCCTTTCGCTCAAGGATAACGATCAGGACTGGTGCGAAATGTTCTTCGAATACTTGCGGTATGTGATGAGCAAAAAAACTTAAGGACACCTCTAAAAATCCACATTTCATCCCAACTGCTGGGTTGCGGAAAAAATTTCTTGCTGACATATACCCCATATGCTGCGCTGCGAAATTTTTCCCGCGCCTTGCATTTGGGCGAACTCTGAATTTTTAGAGGCTCCCTTAAGAGCCAGTCTTTAGCAACACCAGTACCGCGCCGCTGCCACCCTCTTTGGGCGGCGCATCGCAGTATCCCAATACAAGCGGATGTTGAGTGAGCCAGTGACGTGCGAGCTTGCGCAACACCGCCTCACCGCCCTGGCTGTTCAACCCCTTGCCATGTATTACCAGCACGCAGCGCAATTCTCGCTGCATCGCTTCATGCAAGAATTCCTGCAACAATTTGCGTGCAGCATCGCTGTTATTGCCGTGCAGGTCAAGGCTGTCCTGAACCGGCCAAACGCCGCGCCGCAGCTTACGCAGGGCCATGCGCGACAAGCCATTACTCAAATATTCATCCGGTGCGTTTCCCGCTGAGGAATCCGTAAAACTTTTGGCCGGGCACCCGTCGGACAGCGTGTCGGGTATTGCGGGTGGCGGGACGGCGCGGTGAAGCAACGGTTTGCGCGGGGAAAGTTGTGGCGTGATGCGGTTTTGTTCCGCTATCGGGTTCACTGCGCCGACTGCCGCACGGAACAGCGCGGTATCTTCGGGTGCAATCTTGTCGTTATCTTTTACCGGAGATTTTTTCACAATGCCGCACGTCCGTGACGTGTCTTAAATATATTTAAACTTTGCCCAGCGCAGCGAGATACTTGTCCGCATCCAATGCTGCCATACAGCCCGTCGCCGCGCTGGTGACAGCCTGGCGATAAATCTGGTCCTGCACATCCCCCGCCGCAAACACGCCGGAAATGCTGGTCGCCGTGGCATTGCCATGCGAGCCGCCCTGCGTTTGGATGTAACCGTTGATCATCTCCAGTTGCCCGGCGAAAATGTCGGTATTGGGCTTGTGGCCGATCGCGATGAACACGCCGGTCAACGGGATATCCTTCTTATCGCCGCCCGGCACAAGCTTGACGCGCATGCCGGTCACCCCGCTGGCATCGCCGAGCACCTCGTCCAGCGTGCTATTCAGTTGCAGCGTGATTTTGCCTTCTTTCACTTTTGCCATCAGATGATCGACTATGATGCGCTCGGCGCGGAAGGTGTCGCGTCTATGCACCAGCGTGACGTGTTTGGCGATGTTGGATAAATACAGCGCTTCTTCCACGGCGGTGTTGCCGCCACCCACCACGGCGACATCCTGGCCGCGATAGAAGAATCCGTCGCAGGTGGCGCAGCCGGAAACGCCGCGTCCCATGAAGGCTTCCTCGGAAGGCAGGCCGAGATATTGCGCCGAGGCCCCGGTGCAGATGATCAGCGCGTCGCAAGTGTAGCTGCCCGCATCGCCGACCAGCAGGAACGGCTTCTGTTGCAGCTTGGCGGTGTGGATGTGGTCGGAAATCAGCCGGGTGTTGAAGCGTTCCGCGTGTTGCTGGAAGCGCGCCATCAGCTCCGGTCCTTGCACGCCCATCGCATCGGCAGGCCAGTTGTCCACTTCTGTGGTGGTCATCAATTGTCCGCCTTGGGCCAATCCGGTGATCAGCACCGGGTTAAGGTTGGCGCGCGCGGCGTACACGGCAGCCGTATATCCGGCCGGGCCGGAGCCGAGGATGATGAGACGATGATGTTGGGTAGGGGTGGTCATGATAGATTTCTTTCAGCAATAAAATAAGGGGAGTGAGGTTCACCGGCATGGGCGATTTATAAGCCGCCTCTGCAAATGATTGAACAAAGGCGGAATTTACCAGTAGTTGCGGCTGTCTGTCGAGCATCCATCGGTTAGAATCCACATACCATGAGATTTATCTACGCCATTCCATTGCTGCTGTTGTCCTTTGCGGCCCATTCAGCCCGTGCCGTCACGCTGCCGGGCATCCCGGAATTCATCGACGAGATGGTCGTGAAACATAAATTCAAACGTGCCGAACTGGAAAGCGTGTTCGACCAGGCACAATACCTGCCGAACGTGATCGAGACCATATCTCGCCCGGCCACCCTTAAGCCGTGGTTGGAATATCGCTCTGCTTTTGTGAACCCGGAACGCATCAGTCTGGGCTTGAAATTCTGGAAAAAATACCGGCAAACCCTGCAAAGGGCCGAACGGAAATACGGCGTACCGCAAGAAATCATTCTTGCGGTGATCGGTGTGGAAACTGTTTATGGACAGGATGCGGGTAACTTTCGCACCATAGACGCGTTGACCACCCTGGCCTTCGACTATCCGCGCCGTGCCGATTTCTTTCGCAGCGAGCTGGAGAATTACCTGCTGCTGGCGCGCGAACAGCAGTTCAACTTGCTGGCGATACGCGGGTCTTATGCCGGCGCGTTGGGTATCCCGCAATTCATGCCAAGCAGTTACCGCACATATGGGGTGGATTTCAACGGCAACCACAGGATCGATTTGATGCACGAAGCCAGAGATGCGATAGGCAGCGTCGCCAGCTATCTGAAGGGTTATGGCTGGGTGGGTGGTGAGCGAGATAAATCAGCGCAAGTGAAGAGTGCTGAAGCAATCCCGCCGGTTGTAGTACGTGCCCAGATCGTCAAAAAAGTCTGGATCGGAGAGTTCACCGCACCGCGTACTCTTGCGGCTTGGTCGACAGTGGGGATTGTGCCGCGTGAGAAGTTACCCCATGACCAGTCTGCGCGCCTGATCGATTTTACAGTCGCGGATGGAAAGGAATTTTGGCTGGCATTCAACAATTTCGATGTCATCACGCGCTACAACAACAGCGACTTCTACGCGATGTCGGTGTTCCAGTTGGCTGAGGCATTGAAAGAGGCTCGCAAGACTAACGGGCACCTCTAAAAATCCACATTTCATCCCAACTGATGGAACCACTGGTAAAACGACTGGTGAAACTACTGGTAAAACAACTAGCCATCCCACTAAGCAACCAGAGGACGGTTGCCAAGTGGTTGGTTATAGCCATCTGACTAGGCTGTCCAAAGGCTTTGCATAGCCATTCGGCTGATGAACTAACTAGCCATTCGACTAGGCTACCAAAAAACGCCAGCCAAGTCGCTGGTTATAAGTCACCAAAAG
>JADGRM010000101.1 GCA_017880945.1 Gallionella sp.
CCGCCCAGTCCGTTACCGAGCTGCGCCAGGTTCGGTGCATCCAGCATTAGTTTCAGGCGGTCTGCTTGCGTGCCGTGCGCTATCTCCAGAGTGAGATGATTGTCACCCATACGCAATTCAACCTGCCCTGTAGCACGCCGCATCCCGGAGAATTCGATATGTCCGTTTCCGCTGATGTCGTACTGCCCAAAATGACTGTCGGACAGATTGAGCTGCAACGTGCCTTTGGCTTCCGGTAACAGTGTGCCGGACATTTCCAGTCCGGCATTCAAATCAGTTGGAGGGGTTGCAGCGAACTCGGACAGATTCAATTTGCGCAGTTGGCTGGAGAAGCGAAAGGTACGGCGGCGATCCATCACCAATTGACCATGTCCGGTGAGCACAGTCTCGCCGCGCGTCACTCTCATGCTGGACAATTCCAGCTGGCCGCCCTGCCGTTTAAATTCACCATGCAAATCCAGCTTGCCATCGCTGAGTGCCACAACCGCATGCTGATAACTGCCCACGCCGTCGAGCTTGATGTCGCCTTGCAAGTGTGTGCTTGGCAGGCGAGTGTCCAATGCCGCGGGATCCAGGTCACGCACTTTAAGTTGCGCACCCAGCTTGCCGCGCAGCCCCTCCCAGGACACTGCGCCTGTGATATGACAGTCATTCAACAGACGCGCGTCAAGTTGCTGCAATTGCCAATTTGACGAGGACAATCTTACCTGTGCCGTCACACCGCGCAATGGCAAGCCGTTTCGGTCCAGCGCTGCTGGATGCGCGTTGCGCACTTGCAAAGAGCCTTCCAGCGCGCCGCCTGGCGTGCCATGCAGATCGACGCTACCCGAAACAACGGCTGGCGGCGCACCATCGAACAGTCGCCCCGCATTCATCCCGCTGAAAGCGATTTGCAAGAGACTGATTGGCACGGCGGAGAAAGGCGCGAGTTGTGCCGTACCGTTGACAATCATCCCCGCGCCATTGCCGTCGAACTTGACGCCGATGTGTTGCAGATCACCGCCGGCTTCGGCGACGAAATTCGCATGCTCCGGTCGTCCGGAAAGTTGCATAGCTGCATCGAGCGAGGCTTGTGCTTTGAGCACATAGGGTTTGCCCAATGCGATTTCGCCGGAACCTGCGAAATCACCATACGGCAGGCGGGCGCGCAGCATCTGCAACTGGTGGTGACGGGCATCACTCACGAAGCGCGCTTCGACATCGCTCGCAAAAAAAACGGGCTCGGCACCTTCGCGGCTGAATACGCGGAGAGAGTCGATCTTCATCTGCAACACGCTCACAGCCAGTGGCAAACTCAAGCTGTCTGGCAAAACGAGTGGCTTATCCGATGGCAAGGACAACACGTCGACTTGCCGGGCGCTCAGACGCAGGACTTTCAATTCGCCGCGCAACAATGAAGAAGGCTGCAATTGCAGTTGTGCATCGTGCAGGGTGATACGCCATCCCTCGCCACGCAACACCAGTTGCTGCATACCGAATGTATCAAGCAACGAGCCGCTGATGCCATTCGCACTGAGGTTACCACCGCTTTGATGTTCAACTACACCGGCCAACCATTGCAGGCCGGAACGGGAACCGACCAGCCAGGCACTCCCCCCCGCCACAACCAGACAAGGTGTCAGCACGACGAGCAGCCATTTGTACCGGCGTGACTTTGTTTGAGAGATGCGATCCATCAGAACGCCACCGCGATGGAAAAGTGCACGCGCAAGTCCGGCTGGCCTTTGCCGCGTGCAAGATCGAGCGCCAGGGGCCCGACCGGGCTGCGCCAGCGCGCGCCTATTCCGTAACCCAGTGACATGCGCAGATCGGGGGCCACATCGGCCGCCCCGCCGGCATCGCTGAACAACGCAACACCCCAGTTGCCAAACCAATGGGTGTATTCGGCGCTGCCTGTGGCCATCACCCGCCCGCCGACCACCGCACTACCTTCAATAACGCCCAGACTCTGATATGCAAAACCGCGCACAGTCTGCGTGCCGCCGACGCGAAACAGGTATTCCTGCGGGATGCCGAGACGGGTGGTAGCGGCGGTGTAGCCCCCCTCGATGCGTAGCGAGACCACGTCGCGTTCACCCAAGGGAAGCCACACCTGGTGACGAAAATAACTGCGCACAAAGTCTTGATCCGACAGTACCAACTTGCTCGCACCGCCCAGTCGCAATTCTGTCAATGCACCCGACATCGGGAACAGCGGATTGTCCACCGTGCGCCGAATCCAATGCCAATCGAGCACTACAGCCTGAACGGACTCACGGATACCGCCCAGTGGTATTTGCTGTTCTTGTTGCCAGTTGAGGCCGATGCCGGTTTCGATGCGATACAGGATACGGCTGCGTGTCACGCCAAATTTGTCACTTCGTGTATCCAGGCCTTGTATCTGCGTCTTTTCACCGCGGGCATTCCATGTCAAATGGTAGCCAAGCGGATTGGGCTGCGTGTCGAGTCCCGTCGAAACTGTCTGACGGTTCTGTTCAAACACCAAGGCACCGCTCAGCGTCCATGCCTGATTCAGGAAGTTGTAATTCTGATAATTGACCTGGTTGCGCACACCATTGTTGGTGCTGTAGCCGATACCCAGTGCGATCTTGCGTGTTTTCGCTTCGACGATCTGTACCTTGATCGGAACGGTCACCGGCCCCGCATTGGTCCCTGAAGAATTTTTTTCCGGGCTGGTGTCAAAATTGACGGTCACCAAGCTGAATTGCGGCATATTCTGCAGCTGGTTCTGGAACGCCAGCAGCAGGTCGCGATCGTAAGGTTGGCCGGGACTGAAAATTGCACGTTGGCTGACCAGCAGTTCTTTGTAGCGTTCCAGACCACTCACCTGTAATTCACCGAACAGGAAACGTGGTCCGGAATCAACCACAATATACAGGCGTGCGCTGGCGTTGGCCGTATCCACTTGCGCCGAGCTTGCCTCCAAGCGGGCTGCGGCATAATCCTTGCGCGCCACCCGCGCCAGCAGATCGGCCTTGGCCTCATCCCACGCCTTGGCGCGGAAAGCTGTGCCCGGATGCAATGGCCAGGAATCGCGCAGTTCATGAACGCGCGCCAAACGTTGCGCTTCCGGTAGCGCGAGATCGCCGCGAAATTCGATGTTCACTTCAGTGACTACGGTACGATGACCCGGAATCACTTCCAACTCCAGCACGCCCGCCCGCGAGACGAATTGCAAGATCACCTTGCTGGAAAAATAACCTTCGGTAGCCAGCAATTCCGGGATTTCCCGCTGCGCGCGGTTCATGAAAATAGCGCGCTCGTTTTCATTCTTGAGCAACGTATCGGGAAGCACGAAATACTTTGCAAGCACCTCGCGTACCTCTTTAGGCGCGATCAAATTGACTGCGGGGATACTGCTACCTTTAGCCTGCGCCAGTTCCGGTAGAGTCAACCACCCGCAAACTATCACCAGCAGATACACCCTCACTCGGCGCAACGACACCCATCTCGGCAAGGGCAATCCCGACAAGATCATCAGAACAAAGCGTGATTGAGTGCCATATGAACCGTGATACTCACGGCGTAACCCAGTGCAACCACCGGTGTCCACTTGAAATGGACGAAGTTACCATCCATCTTTCCCAGTCCTGTCATCACCAACCGCATAAATCTCCCGGGGAAATATTCAATCAGCGCGGCCGCTACATGCCAGCTGCAGAAACGCATCGTTGTTGTCATTGAAATATTGCTCGAATTATATGCCTTAATTCACCGGTGCAGACGTCAAGTGATGCTGCCCCACCAGATCGAACGCTATAAACGCATCCGTCCCGGCATGATTACGGATAATGGGCAAGACGTTTGCAGCAATCATCTCTATACTACAAACACGACCAACTCGCCGAGGAGGAAGTGATATGCCAAAAGCGCCGAATCATGACCCGCACGAACCGCTCAATCTCAGCCTGAACGCGGTCCAGCAGTCGATGACCAACCATCTTATTTTTTCCGTGGGCAAAGACCCTATCACTGCCACAGACCGGGACTGGTTCTTCACCCTGGCCCTTGTCGTGCGCGAGCGTCTGATCGAGCGCTGGATGGCAACTATGCGCCGCTACTACAACAACGACGCCAAGCGGGTGTACTACCTGTCCATGGAATTCCTGATCGGCCGCAGTTTAATTAATGGCGTGCTCAACATCGGCTTTGCCGATGAAGTCCGGCAAGCCTGCATCGACGCGGGCATCGAACTCGACAAGATAAAGGAGATGGAATTCGATGCCGCTCTGGGCAATGGGGGCTTGGGTCGTCTGGCGGCTTGTTTTCTCGATTCCATGGCGACCATCGGCCTGCCGGGTTACGGCATGGGCATCCGTTACGAATATGGCATGTTCCACCAGAAAATAGAGGATGGCTGGCAGGTGGAGCACCCGGACAACTGGTTACGCTATGGCAATCCTTGGGAATTCCCCCGTCCCGAAGTTCTTTACCCGGTGAAGTTTCATGGCCGAGTGGTGCAATACAACGACGAGCACGGCAACTTTCACCATCACTGGATCGATTCCGATGATGTGATGGCGATGGCTTATGACACCCCGGTTCCGGGCTATGGCCTGAATACCGTCAACAACATGCGTCTGTGGTCGGCCAAAGCCTCGCGCGATTTCGACCTCAAATATTTCAACGAGGGTAACTATATCAAGGCGGTAAGGGACAAGAACGAATCGGAAAACCTTTCCAAGGTTCTCTACCCCAATGACACCACCGCGATGGGCCGGGAACTGCGTCTCAAGCAGCAGTACTTTTTCGTCAGTGCCTCGCTGCAGGACATTTTGTTCCGCTTCCACAAGCATCATGATTCCTTCGACGAACTGCCGGACAAGGTGGCGATCCAGCTCAACGACACCCACCCTTCCATCGCGATACCGGAATTGATGCGCCTGTTGGTGGACATACATCATCTGGCCTGGGACCACGCCTGGGACATCACCACACGTACCTTCGCCTACACCAACCACACTCTGATGCCGGAAGCGCTGGAGACCTGGCCGGTGGCTCTGTTCGAGTCTGTCCTGCCGCGCCACTTGCAGATCATTTACGAGATCAATCAGCGATTTCTGTCGGGGGTCATGCACCGTTTCCCCGGCGACAACGAACTGCTTAAACGCATGTCCATCATCGACGAAAATCATGGCCGACGGGTGCGTATGGCGCATCTGGCGATTGTGGGCAGCCATCATGTCAACGGCGTGGCGAGGCTTCATTCCGAGCTGATGAAAACCACGATCTTTGCCGACTTCGACCGCTATTATCCGGGCAAGCTCATCAACATCACCAACGGCATCACCCCGCGCTTGTGGCTGAATCAGGCCAATCCGGAACTGGCCGGCCTGATCACCAGCCGCATCGGCAAAGGCTGGATCACCGACCTGTCACAATTGCACGAGTTGGCAAAGCTGGCCGATGACGACAGCTTTCAGGCCGAATTCCGTGCCGTGAAACGAGCCAATAAAGAACGTCTGGCCAGGCTGGTCATGGACAGGTTGGGACTGCAAATCAACCCGGACAGCCTGTTCGACGTCCAGATCAAGCGTATCCACGAATACAAGCGCCAACTCCTCAACCTGCTCCACGTCATCACGTTGTACAACCGCATCCGTTCCAATCCTTCACTGGATGTCGTGCCGCGCACCGTGATCATTGCCGGCAAGGCCGCGCCCGGCTATGCCACCGCAAAACTCATCATCAAGCTTGCCAACAGCGTGGCTGACATCGTCAACAACGATCCAGCCGTGCGCGGCCTGCTGAAACTGGCGTTCATCCCCAATTACGATGTCTCTACCGCCATTGATATCATCCCGGCGGCAGACCTGTCGCAGCAAATCTCCACTGCCGGCACCGAAGCGTCGGGCACAGGCAACATGAAACTCGCCCTCAATGGCGCGCTGACCATAGGCACGCTGGATGGGGCGAATATCGAAATCATGGAGGAAGTCGGCGCGGACAACATCTTCATCTTCGGGCTCAATACTCAGGAAGTCGCCAGGCTAAGAAGCTCGGGCTACAACCCGTGGGATTATTACCATGCCAATAACGATCTGAAACGGGCGCTGGATATGATAGGTTCGGGATACTTCTCACCCGAGCAGGCCGACCGCTTCCGGCCTATTGTCGACAGCCTCACCCATGGCGGCGACAACTACCTGTTGCTGGCCGATTATGCCGCCTACATCGCCGCGCAGGAACGGGTAGAGGCACTCTATTGTGATCAGCAACAGCCGGGAAGATTTTGGCCGGGCACCCGATGGACACGCAGTGCCATTCTTAACGTTGCCGGCATGGGGAAATTTTCCAGCGATCGCACCATAAGTGAATATGCAGAAAAGATTTGGGGTGCGAAGCCGGTGCTTAAATAGCGCCATGGGAACATCAGCGCGATTAATGAATGAACAGTGGAGATATTGTTTCCCATCTGCCAGGTGGGCTTGATGGTGCCGTAACCGGAATCGAACCGGTACGCTGGTTTTACCCTAGCGACGGATTTTAAGAATCAGCTGAAAATTAGGATTGTTTTTTAATCAATGCCTTGCATCATCCGCAATGATTGTTAGGCAGCTACAGAAAGCGCATCAACACTTGGGAGTACTTTTAACATGGTTACGTTTTAGCTACGGCGTAAATCTCAGATGACAGCCAGACGTTCGACTGTATCCGGGTAACGCTCAACCATACGAATCAAAATCGCAGCCTGGGCATTCGGGCTGGCTCGGCCTTGTTCCCAGTTTTCTAGTGTGCGTTCGTTAGTTCGCAGGTACCTGGCAAATACGGTTCGCGACAAGTGCAACTTCTCCCGCAAACTAAGCAACTCTTCCGGGGTGATGGTGAGCGCAGGTTTCTTTTCTACTACATGCTGGCGCAATGTAATCTTGCCCTCGCGTGCAGATTCGAGTGCGGTGAATCCCTCTTTCAGTTCATTAAACAAGTTACGTTTCATTTGATTCTCCTTGCGTCTAATTCCTGCTTGAGCAGTTCCTTCAAAGTTTTGCGTTGTGCAGCGGTTAGATCATCCATCTCGTCTTTGTTGTACACCGTATACAGCCAGAATTGCTTTCCTGGCTGCCACCAGTAGTAAATCACGCGGAGACCGCCACGTTTGCCTTTACCTCGTTTTTCATCGGCATAACGTACCTTGCGCAATCCGCCCGTGCCTTCGATCACATCGCCAGCTTCAGGGTTCTTCATCAACATCTGTTGAAACTCCCGAAAACTCTCGTCGTTCAGATAACTCTGCCGATGCCGCTCGAATGGAGGTAATTCAATGAAGGTGGCTTTCATGAGCTAATCATACGCAAGTTGCGTATGATATGTCAAGGGACTTGCGCCGTAATAACACAGCATCAATCTGCCATAGTCTAGCATCGCAAGTCTGTGACAAGACCTTGCACAATCGTCACGAATTACGGTTAGTGGTAATAAACCGGTCGGACTAATTATAAGGACATTATCTCGACATTATTCTGCCAAAGTCGCGTCATAATTTTGTCATGGCCTCATCACGATTTTGTCATCGTGACATGTCACGATCTCTCATGTGTCATGGACGCATGCCACACCGAATCTAGTCAACAACCCAAATAGCAGTCCTTTTTGAAGGAGTCAATCATGAAACGAGAACATGTATCACTGCACCAGAAAGCCAAACGTATCGTGGCCAGCGTGAGTCTGGCATGCTTCG
>JADGRM010000006.1 GCA_017880945.1 Gallionella sp.
CAGATATACATATTTCTGCTGGCCGATCTTCGGATAAACCGGATCGGAACCGCGACCATTAAAGCCGTGACAAGACTGACACGCAGAACTCTTACCCTCTATCCCATAGCGAACTAGTATCTGACCTTTGTAAGGCTCACCTACCACTGTCCCGTTGGCTTTAAGATCTTTGAGGTCAGAAAGCTCGGGATCCCTGGGAAAGCTGTTCTCATAGGCTGCCAAATCACGCCTATCCTGAACGCTCAGTCCTTTTGCAATTCCGTTCATTTGATCCAACGTCAGATCTTTACGCTTATCTTCTGCGAAATTGGTCAATTGCTTGACGATGTATACATATCCAATATTGGCAAGCCTGGGGGTACCCATCGCATCAATGCCCATCGCCTTGTCACCGTGGCATGTAGCACATGCCGGGACGCCCGTATCAGTTTTGCCATTTTCGAAGATATTCTTTCCATTGGTGACATTCGCCGTTACAGCTCCTTCTTCGGCAAAACTCGCACCAGAAAAAGCCAGCATGGCGACCGCACCCCAACATACTATCGCCAAATTGGATAAGTTACGCATGTACCCCTCCCCATTCTAAAATTTTTAATTACCTGTATTTTCCTACAGGCTAACACTATTGCGCTTCTTGACTAGACAAGCAGATCAGGAATGCTTCTTCATCAGAAAAAAAGCCAAGCCAAATAAAAACGCGAAAATCCCAACATACATCATGAGTACTTCACTGGTTGTTGTATCTGGTTCAAGCATTTGCAGCTCCTCGGTCAATGATGATTATAAAATTAACAATCCCTATTAAATTAAGGACGCTTATAATATTTTAATATTAGCATCAATAAAACAATGTGTCATTTGTCTTCCTGCTGCGATACAAATAACACACCCCTTCGTTACAGCTTTAAAGCCATGCAATCAACATTGCCGAGCCTCAGCTTTTCCGGTTTCATGCCGCCACATCCGAAAATGGGCTCCAATCATGAGCCCCTGCGCTGATCGTTCTACCCCCACTCAACGCAGCAAATGCGCCAAAAAATACGCTTTTTCAGGCCCCGGCACAACGCAACGTAACATAACTGAAAACACGCACCCATTCACTGACATGGATCAACCAAACCACATTTAACTGACGGCCGTGTATCCGATTAAAATGTTCGGAAACTGCATATGTGAATACTAGCCGCGAGCAATGTTATTGAGTCGATCCAGATCATGGATATGCACTTGTCGCCGTTCGTTGGCCGGCAGGCCTTCGTTCTGGAAACGAGTAAACGCGAGGCACGCTGTTTCTTCGGCTATGCCGAGGTAATTGCCAATATCGCTGTGCGACATGCTCAGGTTAAATTTGGTGCATGAAGCAAGCGGGTTATTTTATGGTGTTGGCGCAAAGTAATAGTGTCCACTGGCGACGCAGGCCACCCTTAGTTAAAAATAACAGCGGACATTTTGAAATGGACTAGTTCGTGAGTCAATAAGGAAGTGAAGCGCGCTGGTATTGGGCCTGCAGGAAGAGGACAAGAGCATTCAACAAGAAACGGCCAAAAGATTGGTGATAACGTCCCGTCAAGTGCGCCGCTGGTCAAACATTGCCGGACTGGAGGCCTGGCGGGGGCGGGTAGAAAGAAGCGAGGTAAACCTTCGAGCCGACTGCTTGGTAAAACTCCTCCTAAGTTATGGCGATGGAACTGCCTGTCTTGGGTCATATCGAAAGAATAATTATGCGCTACGAGCCGCTCTGAATGGCTTATAGCGAGTGGGTTGTCGCCGCTGAGATGCAAGTATTTGCCACGTGAGCAGGTGCGTTTCAAGTGGCTAACTGGCATAATGCACAGTACTTAAAGGAGGCTTTATGGATAATTCAGTCAAACACGTAATTGTGGATATGGAACTGATACGCAGGCTGGATAAAAACGGTCCGCGCTACACTTCTTATCCAACTGCAGACCGCTTCGTTGAAACTTTCGATGCTGTCACCTACAGCAAGTGGGTGGCAAAGCGTGAAAACGAAGGCGTGGCGCGTCCACTGTCGCTGTATATTCACATTCCGTTTTGCAACACCCTGTGCTTTTATTGCGCCTGCAACAAAGTGATCACCAAGGATCGCAGCAAATCCGCCGAATACGTGCGCTACCTGATAAAGGAAATGGCGATGCAAGCGATGTTGCTGGGGCCGGACCAGGTCGTGGAGCAATTGCACTTTGGCGGGGGGACACCTACGTTCCTGAGCGATGACGAATTAAGATTGGTGATGACGGCGATCCGCCAGCACTTCAAATTGGTGAAAGACGGCGAATATTCCATCGAGATCGATCCACGCAAGGTGAGCGACGAGACTATCGCGCTGCTCGGCCAGGCTGGACTCAACCGCATCAGTATCGGCGTGCAGGATTTCGATGCAGAGGTACAAAGCGCGGTGAACCGTATTCAGAGCGAAGAAGAGACATTGCGCGTGATTAACGCGGCGCGTGCCAATGGCTTCAAGTCGGTGAGCATCGATTTGATCTACGGCTTGCCCAAGCAAACGCTGGAAGGCTTCGGCGTGACGCTGGATAAGGTCATCGCAGCCAATCCAGATCGATTGTCCATCTACAATTATGCTCATATGCCGACCATCTTCAAGCCGCAACGGCGCATCCATGAAGAGGACTTGCCTGCTCCGCAAATAAAACTGGATATTCTAGACATGGCAGTGAACAAGCTGACCAACGCGGGCTATGTGTATATCGGCATGGATCACTTTGCAAAACCGGAAGACGAGCTTGCCGTGGCGCAACGACAAGGCAGGCTGCATCGCAATTTTCAGGGCTATTCCACGCATTCCGATTGCGATCTGGTCGCGCTCGGCGTGAGTGCAATCGGCAAGATCGGCCCGACCTACAGCCAGAATTATCGTGAACTGGAAGATTATTACGCTGCACTGGACAGGGATGTGTTGCCCATCATGCGCGGCATGGAATTGAATGCCGATGATTTGGTGCGCCGCGCCATCATCCAGGCCTTGATGTGCCACTTCGAGCTTACCAAGGAATCCATCAATAGCGTTTTCCAGATCGACTTTGACAGTTATTTTTCCACCGAGCTGGAAGAGCTGCGTGAATATGAACGCGAAGGCCTGCTGGAGATTTCTCCCCGGCAGATCAGGGTGACGCCCAAGGGACGCATGCTGATACGCAACATCTGCATGGTGTTTGACAAATACCTGCGCACGCGGCAGAAGCACGCGCTCTATTCCAAAGTGATCTGATACGACTACTGGTGAAATTACCAATATAAGTCTACTAGCCATCTGACTAGGCTGTCCAACAACGACTGCCAAGTCATTGGTTAACGCTGGGCAATTCATTGGTGCGCTAACAAGATTCAGGGGCAGGTCACAGTCCTGCCCTTTGCGAGCGGTCTCTCCGTTATAATCAGCCACTATCTTTTCGTGGGGCGATCATGAACAAAATCCTTAAATACGGTTTGTTGGGCACGGGTGCGCTGGTCGGCATTGGTGTGGCAGGAGTCGCTTACGTGGTGGCGACCTTCAATCCCAACGACTACAAGGCACAGATCATCAAGGCGGTGAAGGACAGCAAACAGCGCAATCTGCGCCTGGACGGCGACATTAAACTGTCGTTCTACCCCAACATCGGCGCGAGTCTGAGCAAGGTTTCGCTTTCCGAGTTCAGGAATGACAAGGAATTTGCGGCAATAGAATCCGCGCGTGTCTCGCTCGCACTGATGCCTCTGCTGCGCAAGCAGGTGGTGGTGGACGAAGTGGCGGTAAGCGGTTTGAAAGCCAAGCTAGTCATGCACAAGGACGGCACGACCAACATCGACGACCTGCTGGGTCAAGCCGGACAGAAGCCCGAACAGCAGAAACCTGAACAGCAGAAGAAAGCAGCAGGCCCATCGGTCAAATTCGACATCGCTTCAGTATCCTTGGAAAAAACCAATCTCAGCTATCGCGATGAGGGCAGCGGCGCGCAATACGCGATCAGGGATCTGAATCTCAAGACCGGACGCATCGCGATCGGTGTGCCGGGCAAGATCGAATTTTCGGCCGGCATACAGACAAATCAGCCCAAGCTGGATATCAATACTCGACTGAAGACCACGCTGACCTTCGATCTGGACAAGCAAAAGTATCAGTTGCAAGGTCTGGAGCTGCAGGCCAGTGGATCAGCGTTGGATATCAGCAACCTGAAAGTGACAGCCAGCGGCGACGTGAGTGCGGACCTGGCTACCCAGGAATTCGCCGCGAAAAAATTCGCGTTGAATGCGAGCGGCGTGAAGCTCAAGGAAAACGGAGTTTCAGCGTCGGCTAACGTGAGCGGAGCGAACGTTAAGCAAAGCGGCCAGAGCTACAAGTTTGAAGCCACGCTGGATGCACCGTCACTGAGCCTGACCAAGGACAAATATTCCGGCGATAAGCTGACTCTGAATGCCAAGCTGGATGCGGCTTTCGGCAATATCGTCGCCAGCCTGTCGCTGCCCGGTGTGGAAGGCAACGCGCAATCGTTCAAGGTCAGCGCGCTGAGCCTGGATCTGGATGTGAAACAGCCCGAGCAGGCTTTCAAGGTGAAACTCAGTTCGCCGCTATCGGGCAATATCAAAACGCAGCAATTCAATCTGAACAACCTCAGCGTGGCGGTGACTGCCACCGGAGACAAACTGCCGAACAAATCGGTGAGCAGCGAGATGAAGGGCAGCGTGCAGGTGGATGCCCTGAAGCAAAATGTGCAGGCGAATCTCGCCGGTGGCTTGCTGCAAAGCCAGATCAAGGCCAAAGTTGACGTGAAAGGTTTTGCCGATCCTGCGATCAAGTTCGATGTGGATGTGGACCAGTTCGATGCCGATCTGTACCTTCCTAAAGCACATGCCTCTGCCGCCGCCTCTGCGGTGCCGAAATCAAAGGAGCCGGAGCAAGCGCTGGATCTGTCCGCGCTGCGCACACTCAATCTGGACGGCAGCCTGCGCATCGGCTCACTGAAAGTGATGAACGTGAAATCCACGCAGCTGCGTATGGATGTGACGGCGCTTCACGGGCTGGTGAATATCAATCCGCTGTCCGCGAAGCTGTATCAGGGCAGCATGAACGGCAGCCTGAGCGTGAACGCGCAAGCCACCCCCAGCATCGCGATCATCCAGAATCTCAACGGCGTCAATGTCGCCCCGCTGGCGAAGGATGCCGCCAACCTCGATATGCTGGAAGGCAAGGGTAATATCGGTGTGAACCTGACCTCGCACGGCAACACCGTCAGCGCGATGAAGAAGGCGCTCAATGGCAACTTCTCGCTGAACCTGGCTGATGGCGCGATCAAGGGCATCGACATCGACAAGAAGCTGCGCGCTGCGCAAGCCTTGCTGAGCAAGGGTGGCGGCGCGACCAGCGAAACGCAATCCGCCAACAAGGACGAGAAGACCGCATTCAAGGAATTCAAGGCGACTTTCAAGGTGACCAACGGTGTGGCACATAACGACGACCTCTCGTTGAGATCTGAACTGGTCCGGGTCAGCGGAGCAGGCGACATCAACATCGGCAACGACAGCATCGACTATGTCGCCAAAGCCACGATAACCAAAACACCTGACGGCAAAGGCGGCCTTACCGTGCCGCTGCATATCAGCGGTCCGTACACCGGCCTTAAATACACCCTGGATTACGGTGCGATGGTCAAGGATGCCGTCAAGCAAAAAGTCGAATCCAAAAAGGAAGAATTTAAGGCCAAGGCGCAGGAACAGCTCAAAGAAAAGTTGAAAGGGCTGTTCAAGTGATCGGTGGCCTTCTGCTGCAACTGCGGTTGAATGCATAGTTTCTCGTCCCGCCTGATCGCTTGGCAACGCACGCATGGCCGCCACGACCTGCCGTGGCAATCCGCGAGTGCCTACCATGTGTGGCTGTCCGAGATCATGCTGCAGCAGACGCAGGTCGCCACCGTCATCCCGTATTACCAGCGCTTTGTAGCCTCGTTCCCGACCATCGCCGCACTCGCCGCCGCGACTGAAGAGCAAGTGCTCGCGCACTGGAGCGGCCTCGGCTACTACGCGCGCGGACGCAACCTGCATGCGGCAGCGCAGATCATCGTCGAACAATATGGCGGCGAATTTCCGCGTCAGTTTGAGCAAATACTCGAACTCCCCGGCATCGGCCGTTCCACCGCGGCTGCAATCTGCGCGCTGGCCTATCATGAACGCCGCGCGATACTGGATGGCAACGTCAAGCGCGTGCTGGCGCGCTACTGCGGCATCAGTGGGTCGCCCAATGAGAAAGTGGTGGAAGCGCAGCTCTGGCAACAGGCCGAAGCCTTGTTGCCGCAAAGTGACATAGCCAGTTACATACAGGCACAGATGGACTTGGGCGCGATGCTGTGCACGCGCAGCAAGCCCAAGTGCGGTGAGTGTCCTGTGCGCAGTGATTGCGTTGCTTTTCAAAGCGGACGAGTCAGCGAGTTGCCCACGCCGAGACCGCGCAAGGCTGTGCCGGAAAAACACAGCACGTTTTTATTGCTGATGCACGGTAACGACATCCTGCTGGAGAAGCGCCCCGGCAGCGGCATCTGGGGCGGGCTGTGGTGCCCGCCGCAGTTTGACGATGAAGACGCAGCAAGGGAATGGTTCGTGCAAAACGGAATGACTGCGAGTGATGGTGAGAGGCTGGAGATATTCACACACACCTTCACTCACTTCAAGTTGCATATCACGCCGCTGAAGATCCAGCTCACGCGTAAACCTTTGCGTGCTGCGCAACCGGGGAGTGTGTGGCTGGATGTGGGGGAGGCGTTGGGGGCGGCGATACCGACGCCGGTGAGGATGATGTTGAATAAGGCCGTTCGTGGTGAGTACCTATGACCGTTCGCCCTGAGCCTGTCGAAGGGTCGCCGCGAAGCGGCGGGCACTCTGTGGTGTGTACAACGAAAAACTAAAACCGCCGGTGGTAGACCGGCAACTATAACCAATGACTTAGCCAGCGTCGTTTGCTGGGTTAGTCAGATGGCTAGTAGTTCTATCAGTCACTTTCTTTTGCTTCGCCAAAATAAAGTAACCAAAGAAAAGGCGACCCCAATCCGCCATCCCTTCGGGATTCCCTGCGTTGCTCGGCTGGTCAGGCGGCTGCGCAACTCGCACGATCCGCTGCGCGTCCACGTGCTCAAACAGTGCTCGCCGACATCCCCTGACCAGCCTGCGCTACTCGGTGGCGGATGAGGGGAAGAAAAGCGAAAACCCAAAATCGTTAATTCGGAGGGGCAACTCATTGCCCACCAGTCATAATAAAGCCGCGTGGGTAAGATTTGCCCACCCTACATTCCTACATATTCGTTATAACCTGTGAAACAAAGTCTTTTTCGTTACATGTCAGCCGAGTACGCGGAAGCGTTTGTACGCCGAGGTGAGATGTTGTTTCGCGCTCTTTCATACTTCCGCGACTACGAGGACGAAGGCGTTCGCGGCGACGAATTCGAAGGAACAAGACTTCATCTTCCGGTGGACGGACTGAAGGCCACAAAGGTCGCCACAGGTGAAGTGGTCTCATTACCCTACACGTTTGAGTCAACAGCGCGTGAAGATGACATCTTTGTCTACTGCCTGAGCACTACCCGTAGCGAATTCCTTGCTGAAAAGTTCAATGCCAAGATTTGCGTAGAGATACACGATCCAGTCAGGCTACTCGCTCTCATTCGCAATGCACTCGCTCGACGTCCATCTGTAAAGAACAAGCACTTGGAGTATGGCCTAGTCAAGTACTACGCGCCACACGAACCGCCGATTGTAGATTGGGCTTTGCCGGAGAGAATTGCTCTGTCCAAACCGTCCATATTCTCGTGGCAGGGAGAATACCGGATCGCCTTCGCCGTAAATGGAGCGTTCAATGTCGAGAACGTTCAAGTTCAACTCGTGCCCCTTGGTGAGCGACGTAGGCCGCGATCCACCAATCATCCAGAGCGACTCCTCAAACTTGGAAACATGTCAAAGCTATGCACTGTCTATCAGTTCTGATGGTGGTGCAGCCAAGTAGGGTGGGCAACGAGTTGCCCACCCTACGAATTAACGGTTTTAGGATTTTGCTCTTTCTTCCCCTGTGCGCCGCCGAGTAGCGGAGGCTGGTCAGGGGATTTCGGCGAGGACTGATGTAACAACTAGCCATTCGACTAAGCTGGCAAACGACGCCAGCCAAGTCGCTGGTTATGTCTGAGCACGAAGTGCGAGTTCCGCAGCCGCCTGACCAGTCGAGCAACGCAGGGTACCCCGCAGGGGCGGCAAACCGGGGGCGACTTTTCTTTGGCTACTTTATTTTGGCGAAGCAAAAGAAAGTAGCTTGCTGCCGGGCAACCCCCGGCGGTTTTAATTGATGTTGGGTTACGCGATAAAGCTGCTAACCCAACCTACGCGCAACCCCCGACAACCTCAATCTCCCCACTTCTTCATCAACCCCTGCTCCACACCCAGATGATCCAGTATCCGTGCCACGACAAAATCCACGATGTCCTGCACGCTCTGCGGATGGTGATAGAAGCCCGGATTGGGCGGCATGATGACGGCGCCGGCGTGCGACAGCTTGAGCATGTTCTCCAGATGGATCGCGGAGAACGGCATCTCGCGCGGCACCAGGATCAGCGTGCGTTTTTCCTTGAGCATCACGTCGGCGGCACGCGCAATTAAATCATCACTAATCCCGCCTGCGATTTTGCCGAGCGTGCCCATCGTGCAAGGGCAGACCACCATTGCGTCGCCGGGATTGGAACCGGAGGCCATAGGCGCGTACCAGTCCTGGATGCCGAACACTTTCAGCTCGCCGCTGAATTTGCCGAAGCGTTCCGCAAACATTTGCTCCGCTTCCTGCGGACGGTTCGGCAGCGTGAAATCCAGTTCCTGTTTGGCGACGATCTGCGCGGCTTGCGAATACACCAGATGCACGCGCTGGCCGGTTTGCAACAGGCATTCCAGCAGGCGCATGCCGTAGGGCAGTCCGGAGGCACCGGTGAAAGCCAGGGTGATTGTTTTCAAGTTGTATTCTCGGTTGAGTGTGTTGAGCGTACAGGCATTATCCTAAAAAATCCAAGCTATAACCACGGAATACACGGAAGAATGCAAAGAGCGAATATTCGGCATTCCTCACTGTATTGCTTTTCTTCCGTGTATTCCGTGGTCAAGAGGCTTTTTAAAGTTATCCATAAAACGCGCCGCAATCAACCCGTTCACGGTGCCGAACACCAGTGCGGCGGTGGCGAAGATCGGGATCAAATAGGCGATACCGGCATGCGGGATCAGCCACACGTATACCACCAGCATCTGTCCGGTGATGTGCGCGAAGGCTGCGTAGATGCTTTGGCTGACCGGTCCGAACCAGCGCACCGGCAAGTGCCGGGCGAAAGCCAGCACGATAAGGCTGAGCACTGCGCCGGACAGGCTGAGAAAAAACCCCGGCGACAGAAAATTACCGAACAGCAAACTGCCCGCCACGACGCGCAACAGCGACACCCACGCGGCGGTGCGCCAGCCGTAACGCGCCAGCACGATCAGCGTGACGATGTTGGCCAGCCCCGGTTTGACGCCGGGCAGCGGCGAGGGGATGGCGCTTTCCAGTATCGTGAGTCCGAGCGCCACCGCCGCCATGCGCGCGATATGGTGGTCTTCGGCGGTGGTGTTCAGATTGATGGTCGAGGTGGTCATAATTTATAGAAGGACTGAGTGGCAAGGACTAAGGACTGAGTAGAACCCGCTGATCTGCTTTTCCTCAGTCCTTAGTCCTCGATCCTCAGTCCTGATTTTAATAATTGAGGCTGTCATATTTCTTCCTGCTGCCCGCCAATTCGACACTGACCTGATTGGGCAGGCACAGCGCGATCTCGCCGGCTTGTTGCAGCCAGCCTTGGCGCACACAGTATTGGCGCGGGCTGGGGTCGGAGGCGATGCGCGCCTTGCGGTTTTGAATGCTGATGATACTGACGCCAAGCGGGCCGGGCACTTCGATCTGCTGGTCGCGTGACAGCGGCACTTCGCGAAATATCTTTCCGCCGCTGCGGATGATAGCCTTGTCGGCAAGGTCGCCGCTCCACAGTTTGAATGTCAGCAGCACCACGAAGATGCTGCCCAGCAACAGCGTCAGCCAGTCGCCCGGCTTGATGTGTTGCAACGCAGCGGTGTACATCATCCTGAACAAACGCAATTCATAACCACGGAATACACGGAACACACTGAAAAAAGCGAGACCTGTCCCGATCTTATCAATGGGCTGTCGGGTTTTATTCCCAATCGGTGAATGATGGATAAAGAACAATTCATGGTTTTTATTCCGTGTATTCAGTGGTTAATGGTTGTTCCTGAGATTATTGAGTCAGTTCGCGATGGCGCACCAGCACCTGTTGCTGATGCTCAAAATATCGCGCGAGCTTTTCGGCCAGATAGACCGAGCGGTGCTGTCCGCCGGTGCAGCCGATAGCCACGGTCAGATAGCTGCGATTGTCGGCGACGAAACTCGGCAGCCAGCGTTCCACGAAATCACGGATGTCGCCAAACATATCCTGTGCGCTGGGGGTGTTGTCCAGAAATTCGATCACCGCCTCATCACGTCCGGTAAGCGGTTGTAGCTCAGGGTTGTAGTGCGGGTTGGGCAGGCAGCGCACATCGAACACCAGGTCTGCATCCAGCGGGATACCGTGTTTGTAGCCGAACGACTCGAACAACAGCGTCAGTCGCGCGCGATCCACTTTGATGAATTGTTTGATCCATGCGCGCAGTGCATTGGCGTTGAGTTCGGTGGTGTCGATGTGATGGCCGATGTCGCTGATCTCGGTCAGCAGTTCGCGCTCGTGGCTGACGCATTCCGGCAGGGTACGAATCCCGTCACTGAGCGGGTGCAGACGGCGTGTCTCGGAAAATCTTTTTACCAGCGTGTCTGTCTGTGCATCCATAAACAACACGTGAACGTCAGTTCCTTGCTGCTTGATTTGCTGCAACAGCGGCGGCAGGCGTTGCACGCTGTTGGCACTGCGCACGTCTATGCTGACGGCGATGTTGCTGTAACCGGCACGCTGCAGATGTTCCACCAGTGCAGCCAGCAGGTCGGCGGGCAGATTGTCCACGCAGTAATAGCCGCTGTCCTCCAGCACCTTGAGCGCGATGCTCTTGCCGGAGCCGGACAGGCCGCTGATCAGGAATAATTGCATCTGGTTTCTATTCGTCTTCGTGCAGCAGTTGCTCATGCCGGGCGATGAACTCGTCCATACTGTTGATGCCGCGCTGTTTCAGGACAAAATTGCGCGCGGCGGCTTCCACCAACACCGCGAGGTTGCGTCCGGCGACCACCGGGATGTTCACGGTACTGATGTTCACGCCGAGGACTTCCTGGTGCGTGGCGTTGATGGGCAGTCGCTCCATTTGCGACAGATCGCCGCCGGGCGGGCGATGCAGATGCACGATGAGTTTCAGGCTCTTTTTGCGCCGCACGGCCGTTTCGCCGAACATGGTGCGGATGTTCAACACACCCAGACCGCGCACCTCGAGAAAGTCGCGCAACAGTGGCGGGCAGCGACCCTCCAGCGTGTCCGGTGCGATGCGATGCAATTCGACGATGTCATCGGCAACCAGTCCGCTGCCGCGCGAGATGAGCTCCAGCCCGAGTTCGCTTTTGCCCACCGCGCTCTCGCCGGTGATCATCACGCCGACACCCAGAACGTCGAGAAACACGCCGTGGCGGGTGGTGGCTTCGGCCAGCTCCTTGGCGAGATAGTGGCGAACCAGCCACATCAAATGCACACTGGCCTTGGGTGAGGCGAACAGCGGAATATTCGAGCGGTTGGCGAAAGCGATCAATTCTGCCGGGATATTTTTTGCGCCTGCCACGATCAAACAGGTTGTGCCGTTTTGTTCGATTTGATGAAACGCGTCGTTGCGCTGTTCTGAGCTAAGATTGCGCAGATAATCCAGTTCGGTTTCGCTGAGCACCTGCACCCAGTTCGGATGTATCAGGTTGAAATGGCCGATGAGACCCTTGTTGGAGGTATTGACCTCATCGCTGTCGATGGTGCGATCGGTGCCGTCGGCTCCGGCAACACGGGTGAGCTGCAGCCGCTCCTGCTTGTCTTCGAACAGTTGCCGGACGTTGACCTGGCTCATGCCACGCTGCTCCAGTCATTAAACAATTGATAGATGCCGGCAGTGTCCTCGCAGGCGATCATGCGATTGCGGAATTGCGTGTCACTGAACATTTGCGCCAACTCGCCAAGAATCTGCAGATGCAGATCGGTGGCGCGTTCCGGTACCAGCAACACGAAAATCAAGTCAACCGGAAGCCCATCCGGCGCATCGAACGGAATAGGATGGGAAGTTTTTACGAACGCTGCGGTGGCATCGCGCAGCTTGGCGATGCGGCCATGCGGGATCGCCACACCTTGGCCCAAGCCGGTCGAGCCGAGCTTCTCGCGGGCGAACAGGCTGTCGAATACCTGGCTGCGCGCGATCTGCTGGTTGTTTTCAAATAGCAAGCCGACGCGTTCGAACACACGTTTCTTGCTGGTGGATTCGGTGTCCAACAGGATGTTGTCGGGCAGCAGGATTTTGCTGATCTGGTTCATTATTAGGGACAGATAAAAATGGGCGGCTGCAATGCCGCCCGTTGTTGATTATTCTACCGCTGCATGTTTGCCGGAATCATCATGGCGACGCGCGGACAGCTTTTCCTTGTGCTTCACCACTTGGCGGTCCAGCTTGTCCACCAGCGCATCGATCGCAGCGTACAGGTTCTCGTCATCGCATTCCACGAACACATCCTTGCCGCTGATGTGCACGGTGGCCTCGGCTTTCTGCTTCAGTTTGTCGACGGAAAGGATGATGTTCACGTCGATCACGTTGTCGAAGTGACGTTTGATCTTGCCGAATTTACCGGTCGCATAGTCGCGAATGGCGGGTGTGATTTCCAGGTGGCGTCCGGTTAGATGGAGGTTCATGTTGTGCTCCTTGTTTAGAGTGATTTACGGAGATTTACCGGGAGTATGCGTAATGCTTCCCGGTACTTTGCTATGGTACGCCGGGCGACGACTATGCCCTGCTGTGCCAAGATTTCTGCCATGCGGCTGTCGGTAAGCGGCTTGCGCTGGTCTTCCGCGTTGACCAGTTGTTTGATCAATTCGCGTATCGCGGTGGAAGAACAGGTGCCGCCGCTTTCCGTGGCCAGCCCGCTGCCAAAAAAATGCTTGAATTCATATATGCCGCGCGGGGTCAGCATGAATTTTTGCGTAGTGCTGCGCGATACCGTTGATTCGTGCAACTCCAGCTCTTCGGCGATTTCTCGCAACACCAGCGGGCGCATCCCGATTTCGCCATGCTCGAAAAAGTTGCCTTGCCGCTCCACGATGGCCTGGGCGACGCGCAGGATGGTTTCAAAACGCTGCTGCAGATTCTTGATCAGCCACTTCGCCTCCTGCAATTGCGTTGCGAGTTGCGAGGAGCTTTTATCGCCGCGTTGTTGCAAGATGTTGGCGTAAATCTGGTTTACCCTCAGCTTGGGCATTGCTTCCACATTGAGTCGTGCGCGCCATTTGTTTTTGTGTTTCTCCACAACCACATCAGGCACCACGTAATCGGCAACGCTTTTGCCAAACTCCGCGCCGGGTTTGGGATTCATGCCTGTGATCAGGCACTGTGCAGCGCGCAATGCATCGTCCGAACAGCGCAGCAACCTCTTTATTTTGGAAAAATCGTGCGCGGCCACCAAATCGAGATGCTGGCTCACCAGGCGGATCGCCAAGTCGTGGTGCGGGGTGTCTTCCGGCAGGGCTTTGAGTTGCAGAGCCAGACACTCGCCCAGATTGCGCGCAGCCAAGCCGGGTTGGTCCAGGTGCTGCAGTTGCACCAGCGCGGTCTCCAGATCATCCAGCGTGATTTCAAGTTCGGCGGGCAGCAGCGTTACAAGTTCTTCCAGATCCTGCGCCAAATAACCATTTTCATCCAGCGCATCGATCAGCATACCGACCACATTGCGATCTTTGCTGTCCAGCGAGCTGGTGGTCAATTGATTGTGCAGATGCGCGCGCAGGCTGGCTTGTTCGGCGGCTTGTTCAGGGTAGGTTTCGTCTTCGTCATCGGTACTGCGCATCGTGCCGCCGCCGGTATTCCAGTCGGCGGGTTCATTGCCGAAATTATCCGCGCCAAAATCGTCCGCGCCACGGTCATCGCTACGTGACTGTTCGGGTTCGTCGCTGGATGTGCTGGTACTGCTGCGCGGCTCGACTTGAAAAATAGCAGTAGATTCCTCGGCCGCTTCCAGCATGGGGTTCTCTTCCAGCATGCGCGCGACTTCCTGATGCATATCCTGCGTGGAGAGTTGCAGCAAACGAATAGCCTGCTGCAACTGCGGGGTGAGCGTCAGTTGTTGGGATATCCGCAGTTGGAGAGTGGGTTTCATTGCTTGGTGTCGTGTCTGGGGAATCTTTGTGTCACAGTTTGAAGTGCTCGCCCAGATACACTTTCCTTACGCCTTCATTATAGATGATTTCATCCGGCTTGCCTTCCGCCATCACCGAACCGGCATTGATGATGTAGGCGCGGTCGCAAATGCCCAGCGTTTCGCGCACGTTGTGGTCAGTGATCAGCACCCCGATATTGCGCTCCTTGAGGAAGCGGATGATCTTCTGTATGTCAAGCACGGCAATGGGATCCACGCCGGCAAACGGTTCATCGAGCAGGATGAAGCGCGGTTCGGTCGCCAACGCGCGCGCGATTTCCACGCGCCGTCGTTCCCCGCCGGAAAGGCTGGCGGCGGGGTTGTTGTGGATATGCGAAATGTGCAGGTCTTCCAGTAATTTTTCCAGGCGATTTTTAATATCGGCTTTAGAAATGCCTTGCAATTCCAGCACCGCTTGAATGTTTTCCGCTACCGTCAGGCGGCGGAAGATCGAAGCTTCCTGCGGCAGGTAACCCAGTCCCAGGCGGGCGCGGCGGTGTATCGGAAAATGAGTGATGTTTTGATCATCAATGAAGATTTCTCCGCCATCGACAGAAATCAGTCCCACGATCATATAGAACGAGGTGGTTTTGCCTGCGCCGTTCGGTCCGAGCAGGCCTACTATTTCACCGCTTTTTACTGACAACGACGCATCGTGCACCACGGTGCGTGAGCCGTATCTTTTTTTCAGGCCGATGGCGCGAAGTTCACTCATGTTCATTCCGTGGGGGTAAGGTTCTTGCTGGGTGTGATGGGCAGTATATCTGGCGCGGCAGGCGATGTTTTGGCTTCTTTGGACTTAGGTTGCAGCACGGCACGTACCCGTTGCGGCGGAACATTTCCAGAGCCTGCCTCGCTGCTGTCCACCCGAAAAACTTCGGTCTTGGCGCTGTAAGTAATATGATCGCCGCTTACCTCATCCAGATTGCGCTTGAGGCGCGCTTTTTCGTGGAAGTTCAACGTGTCGGTGCGTGTGTCATATTCGATGCGTTTGCCATAGCCTTCCACATATTCATTCAAGCCTTCGCGCTTTTGCCGGAACTCGGCGGTATTTCCATATGCCGTGGCGTGTTTGAAGCCGTCTTTGTCTTCCACCACGACGATCTTGTCGCCACTTAGCAATAGCGTGCCTTGGGTTAATCGCACATTGCCGGTAAAGGTGCTGATTTGTTGTGCATCGTCCATCATCACCTGATCCGCTTCCAGATGGATAGGCTTGTTCCGGTCGGCGCTTTCGGCAAAGCAGGCTGGCGAGCAGAGCAACAAAAAAGTTGCCAATAACAGTTTATTTTTTAGCCGGTACATGTTCGCTTCTAACTTGGGAAAGCAGTTTCAAAGTGCGTGTCTCGCTGTTCATTTCCATGCCTATCGCATGCACAGTGGTGTGGTCTTCGACGATGGTGATAGCGCGGTCGGTATCCGTTAAATTCTGGTCAGGGATGACATGCAAGTATTCGGTTTGTAGCGAAAGTTGATGTTGTTTTGCGCTTGCCTCCCGCAGTACTTCGACATCATCGTGCAGAAATATCTCATCACCTTTGCTGGAAACCATCCCGCGCTTGGCGCTGGCATGTATTGCCGGATGTTCGGCAGACAGCATGGTGATACGCGGCGCTTCCAGCGTGGTACTGTCGTCATCAGGGTAATGCAGCATTTTTTTTGCGACCATGATGAAGCTCGGTACGCCTTGCTCATTCAGCTTTATTGCAGAAAAGTTTTCAATGATGGCATCGGGGTCATGGCGTTTGCTGCTGTCAGGCTTGGCCGCTTGCGGCTGCACCTGCAGGTTCAGCCAATAGGTCGCCCCGAGCAAACCAAACAATGGCAACAGCGGCAGCCAGTAACGGGCACGGGAGGAAAAACTCATCGCAAATAAGGTGCCAGTTGGGCATCCAGTGTGCCCTGCGCCGACATGATCATCTCGCAGGCTTCGCGCACCGCGCCGTGTCCGCCGCTGCGTTGCGTGATGTAGCCGGAATGTTCGCGCACCAGTTGCGGGGATTCCGGGACACTGATAGCCAGACCGACGTGGCGCATCACCGTGAGATCAACCACATCATCGCCCATATAGGCGGCTGCATCGCGCGACAGCTTGAGTTTGTTGAGCAGATCGACCATAGCTTCGAGCTTGTTTTCCACTCCCTGATAGAGATGTGTGACACCAAGGTTGCGTGCTCTGGCTTCGACGCAACGCGAAGTGCGTCCGGTGATGATGGCGACCTCCACCCCGCTGGCGCGCAGCATTTTCAGACCATGACCATCCAGCGCATTGAAGCGCTTGAATTCTTCACCGGAATCGGAAAAATATAATCCGCCATCGGTCATCACACCATCAATATCGAACGCGATTAGGCGTATCAATTTTGCACGGCTTGTCAGCATGGTTTCCCCCTAACCCGGATCAACCGGAATAATCTGTGGGACGGGCTTCAGCCCGACCCGGCTATATCACTTTTGCGTGCAACAGATCGTGCATGTTCAGTGCGCCGACCAGCCTGTTTTGTTCATCTACCACCAGCATCTGGCTGATGTTGTATTGCTCCATCAACTGCACGGCCTCGGCGGCGAGACTGTCGGGTCCGATACAGCGCGGATTGGCAGACATCACGTCGCGCACCGGAGTGGCGTTGAAATCCAGTTTCTTTGCCAGCGTTCGGCGCAGGTCGCCATCCGTGTATATACCCAACACATGCTGTTCGGCATCCACGATGGCGGTCATACCCACGCCTTTTTTCGAGATTTCCAGAATCGCGTCGCCCAGCATCGCGTGTTCGCGTACCATCGGCAGACGCTCACCGATACGCATGATGTCGCTCACATGGGTGAGCAAACGCCGGCCCAGATTGCCGCCCGGATGCGAACGGGCAAAATCTTCCACGCCGAAGCCTTTGGCGTCCAGCAATGCCATCGCCAGTGCGTCACCCAGTGCCAGCGCCGCCGTGGTGCTGGTTGTCGGCGCCAGGCCCATCGGGCAAGCCTCCTTGTCGACAGCGGCATTGAGATGCACATCGGAAACTTTGGCCAGAGTGGAAGCCGGATTGCCGGTCATGCTGATGAGCTTTGCGCCTTGACGCTTGATGGCCGGTACGATGGCAACCAATTCTTGGCTCTCGCCGGAATAGGACAGCGCGATGATGACATCCGCGCTGGTGATCATGCCGAGGTCGCCGTGGCTTGCTTCTCCAGGATGCACGAAATAAGCAGGGGTGCCGGTGCTGGACATGGTTGCGGCGATCTTGCGCGCGATATGCCCGGACTTGCCCATGCCACTCACGATGACGCGGCCTTCGCAGCGCAGAATGACATTCAGCGCGTGCAAGAAAGTTTCATCGAGTCGTGTGCTCAGTGCATGTACGGCAGCAGCTTCGATGTTCAACACTTCGCGTGCAAGGTTAAGCGCGCGGGGAGCGGCGGAGATGGGTTTATTCATAAATGGGATTATAGCAGTGCGTTCAACCCGCAGCGAAATTTTGACCTGTAGAGGAATTAATGACACGTAGCGAAATTTTGAAAGCATGCGCCAATTAGGGCATTATCCGGACATGGCAACAATGTCGCTTGAACACGCATATGACTGACTCGCTACAACTCGTGCTGATCCTGCTCGCCGTCGCCGTGGGCGTGGTGGTGCTGTGCCGCATCCTGCGTCTTCCGGCGATGCTGGGCTATCTCCTGGTCGGCATCCTGATCGGGCCGCATGCGCTGGGTTGGATACACGATGCGCCGGAAACCCGCCATCTGGCGCAATTCGGCGTGGTATTCCTGATGTTCAGCATCGGGCTGGAGTTCAGTCTGGCGCGCCTGCGCAGCATGCAACGCCTGGTGTTCGGCCTGGGCACCGCGCAGGTGGCGGCGACCATTTTGCTGGTCATGCTCACCTCGCTTTTCTTCGGACTGGATTGGCGCGCAGGGCTGGCGCTGGGCGGCGTACTGGCGATGTCCTCCACCGCGATCGTCAGCAAGATGCTGGTCGAACGCGCCGAACTGAGCACGCCGCACGGCCAGAAGATCATGGGCGTGCTGCTGTTCCAGGATCTGGCCGTCGTGCCGCTGATCATCATCATCCCGGCGCTGGCCAGCAGCGGGCAGACCATCTATGTCACGCTCGGCATCGCCCTGCTCAAGGCCGCGCTGGTATTGGCCGCCCTGCTGATCTTCGGGCAGCGCTTGTTGCGCCCGTGGTTTCATCTTGTTGCGATGCAAAAATCTTCCGAGCTGTTCATGCTCAACGTGCTGCTGTTCACCTTGGGGCTGGCTTACCTCACCGAGCTGGCCGGGCTTTCCCTGGCACTGGGCGCATTCGTCGCCGGCATGTTGATCTCGGAAACCGAGTATCGCTACCAGGTGGAAGAAGACATCAAGCCTTTCCGCGACGTGCTGCTCGGCCTGTTCTTCGTTACCATCGGCATGCTGCTCGATCTGGGCAGCGTGTTCGCGGGATTCGGCTGGATATTGCTGGTCCTGCTGATCCTGCTTCCGTTCAAGGCGGCGGTGGTGGCGCTGCTGGCGCGCTGGTTCGCCGGGGATTGGGGTGCGTCGATCCGCAGCGGACTGGGCCTGGCGCAAGCGGGTGAATTCGGGTTCGTGTTGCTGACTCTGGCAGGCCAGGTAAATTTGTTGCCGCCGGAGGTGATGCAGAACGTGCTGGCGGCCATGTTGATTTCGATGCTGGCCGCGCCGTTCCTGATCCAGCATGCCGAAGTCATCGTCCGGAATCTGACCCCGTCCGCATGGATGGATAGCGCCATGCTGATACACCAGATCGCAGTGAAAAGCATGTCCAGCGACGCACACATCATCGTTTGCGGTTACGGGCGCAGCGGGCAGACGCTGTCGCGTTTCTTGACGCAAGAGAAGTTGCGTTTCATCGCGCTGGACCTCGACCCGCGCCGCGTACATGAGGCTGCGGCAGCGGGAGAGAGCGTTGTGTATGGTGATGCCGCCAAGCGCGAAGTGCTGCAGGCTGCCGGGCTGATGCGCGCAAAAACCCTGGTGATCACCTACAACGACAAACATTCCGCGCTCAAGATCCTGCATCATGTCAATCAAATGCGCCCCGACCTGCCGGTGATCGTGCGCACGACCGACGATGCCCACATAGAAGAACTCAAGAAAGCCGGTGCAGCCGAGGTGGTGGCGGAGGTGACGGAAGGCAGCGTGATGCTGGCCTCGCAGGTGCTGCTGTTGTCGGGCGTGCCGCTGAACCGTGTGATTCGCCGGGTGCAGGAAAGCCGCGCAGGGCGTTATGCGGCGTTCAGCGGCTATTTCCGCACTGTCCAAAACGACGGGGATGATGCGGCTGAAAGTTTGCAGCCGCGCTTTTTAAGCGTGCTGCTCAAAGACGATTCTGCGGCAGTGGGCAGGAAATTGGGCGAGGTCGGACTGGCGGAGTTGAGCGTCGAAGTTAATGCCGTGCGCCGGCGCAACGTGTACGGCGCGCAACCGAGCGAAGATATGTTGATGCAGGCTGGAGATATACTGGTGCTGCTCGGGTTGCCGGAAGCGTTGCAGGCGGCCGAGTCGCTGCTGCATCAAGGGCAATAAAAAAGCCCGCTGCGAACAGCGGGCTTGTGTCACGCCGGGTGATTTGGTCAGAAGCCCATGCACACCAGGTAAGGAACGTCATCCAAAACGAGTGCCGTGGTTGCAATCGCCGGTCCTGTAGCAAGGCCAGCAGCACCTATCATCAACGAGCCGGTAGCAGGGTTGCCATCATCCAGCGTGAGATCAAGCTGCTTGGCAAATTTGCCGGCAATGCCATCGGAACATACCACGTAAGTCCCTTTGATTTGAGCACCACCGGCTGTGTAAATTGGAGAGTTGGCAACCAAGGAGTTGGTCACCCCGATAGATCCGCCCACCGCGTTCTTGGGTATATAGTCGCCAGTTGTGGTTGCGGGATCGGTTGACCCCGGGGCAAAACCTGCCAGACGGACGTGTTGCCAGAACAGATAGGATTCTGAAGCGATAGTCTTGTCATTCCAGTTGCCGTCAATTATGCCGCTTCCAGGATTACACGTTGTTGTTGTTCCTGTAGTACATGCGGTAGCACCCGTTAAATGGGTGGTAGCGAGTGCATCATCTCCCGGCAAAGCCTTGAATTTGTCCTGATAGCCGTAGATGTATACCGGGATGTTCTTGAAATCGTTGGCTAGGTTCTTGACTTTCGCGCTGTTGATGAGTTCTTGTCCTTTCAGCACACCGCCGAGCAGCAGGCCGATGATCACCAGTACGATGGCGATTTCGATTAAGGTAAAACCGGATTGATTGCGTTTCATTGTGATAGTCTCCTATATTATGTTTGCTGCACCGTGATTACAGCAAGCACTGTGCCAAATAAACAATGAAATCCGATTTTGTCTTTCCGTGCGGGAAGTAATCCAGTTGAATCAAATGGCTGGACTAAATCAACATCCGCCATGCCGGATGTTCAGGTAGGTTCGAAACAGGCTGGGTGTATCTGGATAGCAATGGTTCTGACGAATTATTGACAGGGTGGTGACGAAATGCTGACACT
>JADGRM010000102.1 GCA_017880945.1 Gallionella sp.
GCCAACTCCATCGAGCCATAAAGCTTGATCAAGTCCACATGCACGCCTTTTGCGGCGAAGTGAGCCCTCGCGGTTTGCACGTATTTGGTCGCCACGCGCAGACGCGCGCCCTGGCGCACCGCGGATTCATAATCGAAATCATCACGCACCGCCACCATCATCCGGCAGCGCGCAATATTCAGATCCAGCGGCTGATACAGCCCGGTGCCGCCGTGTTCATCCAGCACGTCCTTGCCCGCCACACCAATGTCCGCGGCGCCGTATTGCACATAAGTCGGCACGTCGCTGGCACGCACGATGATCAAACGCACATCGGCGCGATTGGTCGGCAGGATCAGTTTGCGCGACGACTCAGGGTCTTCCAGCGCGGTGATGCCAGCCGCATTCAGCAGCGGCAAGGTTTCTTCAAAGATGCGTCCTTTGGACAATGCAATGGTTATCATCTGAAAATCCCTGTTTATTTGATGCGGCGTATCTGTTATCTCAACCGGCTATTTCAACCGGCGTATCTGGGCACCGAGCCCCGACAGTTTTGCCTCGATATGTTCGTAGCCACGGTCCAGATGGTAGATGCGATCCACAATAGTCTCGCCCTGCGCGACCAATCCGGCGATAACCAGGCACGCCGACGCGCGCAAATCGGTCGCCATGATGGTTGCGCCTTCCAGTTGCGCGCAGCCTTTTATGACGGCGGTATTGCCCTCGACATCGATCTGCGCTCCTAAGCGGCGCAGCTCCTGCACGTGCATGAAACGGTTCTCGAAAATCGTTTCGACCACCATCGCGCTGCCCTCGGCGATGGTGTTCATCGCCATGAATTGCGCCTGCATGTCGGTGGGAAAAGCCGGGTATGGCGAGGTACGCACATTCACGGCCATCGGGCGCTTATTCATTTTCAGGTTGATCGTGCTGCCCGCCACTTGTATGGATGCACCGGCTTCCTGCAACTTCTCCAGCACGTTTTCAAGGATGTCGGCGCGCGCATCGGTCAGCGTGATGTCGCCGCCCGCCGCTGTTGCAGCCACCAGAAATGTGCCGCTCTCGATGCGATCCGGCATGATGCGATGGCTCGCACCATGCAATTTTTCCACGCCTATGATGCTGATGGTATCGCTGCCCGCCCCTTCGATTTTGGCACCCATCGCGATCAGGCAATGCGCCAGGTCCACCACTTCAGGTTCGCGCGCCGCGTTTTCCAGCACCGTCACGCCGTCCGCCAGCGCTGCGGCCATCATCAGGTTTTCCGTGCCGGTGACGCTGACCAGATCAAAAAATATCCGCGCGCCTTTCAAACGTTTTGCCCCCACACCATGTGGTACTTGGGCATGGATGTAACCATGTTCGATATGTATCTCCGCGCCCATCGCCTGCAAGCCTTTGATGTGCAAGTCCACCGGACGCGAACCGATGGCGCAACCGCCCGGCAGGGAAACACGCGCTTCGCCGAAACGTGCCACCAGCGGCCCCAATACCAGGATCGCGGCGCGCATGGTTTTCACCATTTCATAAGGAGCCTCGAGGTTGTCGATATTCGCGGCAGACAAGACCATCTGGCCGCCGTTGATCTCTATCGCCACGCCCAACTGCATCAGCAGCTTGCGCATCGTGGCGACATCGTGCAAATCCGGCATGTTGTCCAGATGCAGATCACCTGCCGTCAGCAACCCGGCACACATGATGGGCAGGGCCGCGTTCTTGGCGCCGGAAATGCGCACCTCACCGTTAAGGCGATTGCCGCCCTGAATCGCTAATTTTTGCATGGCTTACTTCTGGCTCTGCCACTCTTGCGGTGTATATGTTTTCATCGACAACGCATGAATTTCAGCGCGCATCCGGTCACCCAGGGTCTGGTAAACCAACTGGTGGCGTTGCACGCGGTTCTTGCCCGCAAACTCCTCGCTGACTACCACCGCTTCAAAGTGTTGCCCATCCCCGACCACGCTTAAATGCTCGGTCGCCATGCCTTGCGCGATGTTGAGTTGAATACTTTCCGGGGTAACCATGATTAAATCCATTGTTCGTTAAATTGATAAAGAAAGCTTGAAATATGACGCGCGCCTACTAAAACGCAGGGTTGCGCATGATACAAAAAAACTAGCGGATGTGCGTGCGGCGCTGAACATGCCGCCAGCATAAAAGATCAAGCCCGTTGCTGAGGCAACAGGTCGTCTACACCATACAAACGCGCCAGGCTGAGCAGGTTATCGGGGATATTGAGCACGCGCAAATCGCGCTGACCCTGCAGCGCGGCTCTTGCCCAACCCAGCAACATACTGACCGCAGCGGAGTCCACAGCTTCGACCTTGGAGAAATCAACCTGCAAATTCCCACTGGCCAGGTGTTGCAAACCGGTTGCAAACAATGCGGGGACGGTTTCCATGGTCAAGCCTCCACTCAGCACCATCCCGTCCCCATCATCAGCGGTCACTTCCCGACCTCCTTGCGCAGCGTGACATCGGCTGCATTGACGTTCTTGACGGACAGCGTCTTGATAAGTCCATCGATTCCGCTGTCCTGGATTTGCGTGGCAAACGTGCCGCGATAGCTCATCACCATGCTGACCCCGTCTATGGATATGTCATACACTTTCCAACCGCTGTCAGCTTTTTTCATCTCGTAATCCACCAGGATCGGCTGCGAACCGGGCTTGCTGATGACGGTCTTGACTGTCACTTCAGTGTCGTCGGTTGCAATTTTGGACGGTTTCACCTCAACCGTTTGATCGCGATATACCGTGAAGACTTTGGTATAAGTTCGTACCAGCATATTGCGGAATTCCGTGACCAATGACTGTTTTTGCTCGGGGGTCGCGGTACGCCAATATTTGCCGACCGCCAATTGTGTCATGCGCGAAAAATCAAAATTCGGCAGCACCTTGGCGTCCACCAGCGCGATGATTTTTTTCTGGTCACCCGACTGAATGTCTTTGTCTACCTTGATGATAGCAATGACTTCCTGCACGGTGTTCTTTATCAGCGCATCGGGCGCAATCACCTCGGCGTGTACCACACCGACCGCAAAGCATATCAACACTCCTGAAACAATTCTTCTCAACGCTATCATGTCATCCTTCATTTTATTTAACAGGTTCTTCAGTCTTGTTATAGATGAACTTGCCGATCAAGTCTTCCAACACCACCGCAGACTGCGTCTTTTTGATTTGCTCCCCGTTTTTGAGCATCTCGCTGTCGCCGCCGGGCATCAAGCCTATGTACTGTTCGCCAAGCAAACCCGAAGTCAGAATATTTGCGAACGTATCCTTGGGAAATTGATAACGTTTGTCCAAACTCATCACGACCTTGGCTTCGTAGCGTTCCGTATCCAGGGTGATTTCGGTGACGCGCCCGACCAGCACCCCGGCGCTCTTGATCGATGCTTTGGGCTTCAACCCGCCGATATTGGAAAAATAAGCATTTACCTGATAAGTCTCCGACACGTTGTACGTACCCAGGTTCCCGACTTTCATCGCCAGCATCACCAGTGCGGCGATGCCCCCCACAACAAATATGCCCACCCACAAATCCAATGTCGTGCGTTCCATAACTCAATTCCCTCTAAACATGATTGCAGTCAATACGAAATCCAACATCAAGATTACCAACGACGATGTCACCACCGTTCGAGTAGTTGCACCGGACACCCCTTCTGCAGTCGGCGGGGCATCATAGCCTTCGAACAGGGCGATGACCGTCACCGCCGTGCCAAACACGAAACTCTTCATCACGCCGTTCAATATGTCATCGCGAAAATCCACTGCCGCCTGCATTTGCGACCAGAATGAACCTTCGTCCACACCGATCTGCACTACACCCACCAAGTAGCCGCCAAATACCCCCACTGCGCTGAACATCGCGGCCAGCAACGGCATGGAGATCACGCCGGCCCAGAAGCGCGGCGCGACGATGCGCGCGATCGGATTCACCGCCATCATCTCCATCGCCGAGATCTGCTCGGTCGCCTTCATCAAGCCGATCTCCGCCGTCATCGCCGAACCTGCGCGGCTGGCGAACAACAGCGCGGCCACCACCGGCCCCAACTCGCGCACCAGGCTCAACGCCACCATGCTGCCCAACGCCGACTCCGAGCCGTAGCGCTTGAGCGTTTCATAGCCCTGCAAACCCAGCACCATGCCGACGAACAGCCCCGCCACGATGATGATGATCAGCGACATCACGCCGGTCGAAAACAATTCTTTGACGGTCAGGTGGAAGCGGCGAAAACTGCTTCCCGAATACATCAGGGTAAGAAAAAAGAATCGCGCCGCCATACCGATGCGCCATACCGCATTGATGGTGCGATGGCCGATCACTTTGAATGTCTTGGCTGCTGGCATTGTCATTCTCACAAATTCAAATCCTGGCGGTAGTCACCGCCGGGGTAATGGAATGGCACCGGTCCGTCCATTTCGCCATGCACGAACTGATGCACGAAATCCCGGTCCGATGCCCGAATCTCTTCGGGTGTTCCTTCCGCCACGATCACCCCGTTCGCCATGAAGTAGACATAGTCCACGATCTTCAAGGACTCCTGCACATCATGGGTGACCACTATCGAGGTCGCACCCAGCGCGTCATTCAAGCGCCGGATCAAATCACCCACCACGGTCAATGAAATCGGATCCAGCCCGGCAAACGGCTCGTCATACATGATCAGCATCGGATCGAGCGCCACAGTGCGTGCCAATGCCACACGCCGTGCCATGCCGCCGGACAATTCGGAAGGCATCAGATTATACGTGCTGCGCAAACCCACTGCATGCAGTTTCATCAGGACCAGGTCGTGAATGATCTCTTCCGGCAGGTCGGTATGTTCGCGCATCTGAAACGCCACGTTGTCAAACACCGTCATGTCAGTGAACAATGCGCCGAACTGAAACAGCATGCCCATCTTGCGGCGCATCCGGTACAAGCCATCCTGGTCCAGCTCATGGATGACTTGGCCATCCACCTTGACGTAACCCTTGGTCGGCCTGAGTGCACCGCCGATATGGCGCAGCAGTGTAGTCTTGCCACAGCCGCTCAAACCCATGATAGCAATCAACTTTCCTTTCGGAAAATTCATGTTGATGCCCTCCAGGACCGGACGCCTATCGTAGGCAAAATTGAGGTCGCGAATTTCGACCAAAGCGGACAAAGACAAAATTGAAACCCAGAAAATCAAGACCGTGCATTCTAAACCACCCAATCAATAATCCCCAACTAATTGACCTCAATATGAATATCTGTGCAATTTCCCCTATTGAGCTTCCGCCAACTTGCCGTTATGCTCCGCACCCAATACCTATCGCGATGGGCAAAAATTGAACTCTCCTTCGATACTACCCAGCCTGATGATTGTTGATGACGACCCGCTGATTCGCGAAGGACTGGCGGTCGCATTCAGCAATGACTTCGAGATTCATCAGGCCGAAACACGCGTTGCTGCGATTGCCTTGCTGCGTAAATTGCCCAGTTCCCCGCAACTGGCGCTGATCGATTTGGGGCTTCCGCCCGTCCCTCACCGTCCGGACGAAGGTTTTCAACTTATCGCCGAATTACTGGCGCATTCGCCGAAGATCAAGATTTTCGTCTTGTCCGGGCAAGATGAGCAAAGCAACGCACGTCATGCACGCTCGTTGGGGGCGGTAGATTTCATTGCCAAACCCTGTGCGCCCGAGAAAATCAAAAAGTATCTGGACGACGCGCTGAAAGTTCAGGACAGAGAGCACCGCGATGAAGAACAGGACAAACAATCCCTCGGCATCGTCGGCCACAGCCTGGCGACACAAGCTTTGCGCAACCAGATCGTGATGTATGCCGCGATACCTTTTCCGGTGCTCATCGAGGGGGAATCGGGTTGCGGCAAAGAACTGGTTGCCGCCGCGATACAAAAACTGGGAAACCGCCCTGATGCGTCATTCAAAGTTCTCAACTGCGCCGCAATCTCACCGACACTGATCGAGCCCACCCTGTTCGGATACAGCAAAGGTGCATTCACCGGCGCGACCGGCGCGCAGTCCGGTTTTTTTGAAGACGCATCTGACGGCACGCTGTTTCTCGATGAGATCGGCGAGTTGCCGCTTGAACTTCAAACCAAGTTATTGCGTGTGCTGGAAAACGGCGAATATCAGCGAGTCGGAGAAACAACAACGCGCAAAAGCAGCGCTCGCATCATCGCCGCGACTAACCGCAACCTGCGCGACGCCGTCCGGATCGGCACGTTTCGCGGCGACCTTTACCACCGCCTGAATGTATTCTCGATCACCGTTCCGCCGTTGCGTGAACTGGGCCAGGACAAGCTGGTTCTGCTGAACCATTTCCGCGCCTTTTACGCCCAGCAAATCAAGTTAATACCATTTGAGTTAAGCCCTGAGGCATTGCAGCGTTGGGAACAATACAGCTTTCCCGGCAACACCCGCGAATTACGCAACATCGTCATCCGGCTAAGCACAAAATATCCCGGTCAAAAAGTCGATGTGTTGCATCTGCAAGACGAATTCGACCCGTTGGAAATGTCCGCTCACTCGCAAGATGCCACCTCCTCGGAGTCGACAAAGCAACAACTGCAACAGGGAGACTTCAGCCTTGATCAGCACCTGCGCGATCAGGAAGGTCATTATATCGCCGCCGCACTGGAACTGGCCGCAGGCAACATCAGTGAAGCCGCCAGACTGCTCGGCATCAACCGCACCACACTGCACAGTCGTATGGGTGTGCATGAAAAGCTCAAGGAATAGGATACATTCATGTATTTAGAGCATTTCGGGCTCACCGAGCCGCCATTCAGGATCACGCCCGTCACGGTATTCTTTTTTTCCGGTGCCAATCGCGGTGAAATTCTTGACGCGCTGATCTACTCCATCTCTGAAGTCGAGGGCATCATCAAGGTAAGCGGCGAAGTCGGCAGCGGCAAAACCATGTTGTGCCGGATGTTGCTGGAAAAACTACCCAAGCACATCGAGACCATCTATCTGGCCAACCCAAGCTTGTCGCGCGAAGAGATGTTGTACGCGATTGCCGACGGGCTCGGTCTGAACATCGAAGGCGAGCGTGTCGGCATCATCATGCAGAATATCCAGAACAAGCTCGAAGAGAAAGCGCGTGAAGGCAAGCGTATCGTCGTGCTGGTGGACGAGGCCCACGCCATGCCGCCTGACACACTGGAAGAATTGCGCCTGCTGTACAACCTGCAAGTCGGCAATGCCAAACTGCTGCAGATCGTCCTGTTCGGGCAGCCTGAATTGAACGCCAAGCTGGACCAGCCGAATATGCGCCAACTCAAGGATCGCATCGTGCATCATTTCCACATGCAGCCTTTGTCGCGCAACATCCTGGAAAGCTACCTGATGTTCCGGATGCGTGCGGCCGGCTACCACGGCCCTAACATTTTTTCGCCGCATGCGATCAAACTCATCGCCGGCGCGTCCAACGGGCTGATGCGCCGCGTCAATATCCTCGCGGATAAATCACTGTTGGCCGCTTTCGTGGAAGACACCCACGACATCGAGGCGCGTCATGTACAAGCGGCGATGCGCGACAGCGAGCTCGGCTCCGCCCGCAAATTGCCCGATAAAAATCTGCTGCTGGGAAGCGCAACTGCCGCACTGCTGTTAATCGGCTTGTCAGCCTGGTGGATTCTGGATAAACCGCAAACTCC
>JADGRM010000103.1 GCA_017880945.1 Gallionella sp.
ATGACGCCTGCCAGGATGAAAATTATTTTATGCATGATGATCTTATTCATGACTTCCCCTATTATGTTGATAATATTGTTGATGAGCTTTGCATAGCCAAGCGACTGATGGAACTACTGATACGACTACTGATGAAGCCACTGGTGAAACGACTAGCCATCCCACTGATGGAACTACTAAGTATTGACTAAGCACGATAACCCTGTGCCAAGTCACTACTTATAAGCAACCAGAAGACGGTTGCCAAGTGGTTGGTTATAGCCACTCCACCGGGCTACCAAAAGACGGCAGCCAAGTCGCTGGTTAACCCTGTATAGCCATTCGACTACGCTGGCATAGCCATTCGACTAAGCCAGAAAAAACACTGGCAAGTCGCTGGTTAACGCCAGCAAGTCGCTGGTTTACCCTGTATAGCCATTCGACTACGCTGGCAAAAAAAGCCAGCAAGTCGCTGGTTAACGTTATACAACTCAAATGATGACTTACCCTTCACACTTGAAATTAAAATATATCATGTTATGAAAAAACTGTGTCAATATATTTCAGTTACGTTCCGCCCTGATTGCCCATATTTAAAATAGGGTCAACAGGTTGATGGTGGTGGTTCCGCTACCCAGTGCATCCTGGTGAGCCGCATTCCAGTATTGGCCGCTTGCGCTGGTGAGGGAAAAAGATGCCATCATGTTCTGTGCCAGCTTGTAGGTAGCAACCAGCATGATCGCGTTATCACTTGCATTGCTGGCAGCCCCGACGATTGCAACACCACTCCTGCCGGAGCGATAGGCTGCGCCCAGCGTGACTTTTTCAGGGATCACGCCCACCTCAACAGAAATATTGAAGGAGCTCTTGGTAGCCGTACCGTAAATAGCAGGCACTGTCGAAGGTGATATAGCGGCAGCAGGATCCATGTTGTATGTGTTGGCAGTGCCGGCTGGTGCCGTGGCATAACTGGCGTAGAAACCCACCGGCATGGCACCCAGTCTGCCTTGCATCTGGCCGTCGATAGCGGTTGCGCTGGTTTCGGCGTATGTGGATGTGACTAGTGTGCCAAGGGTAGCCGGACTGCCTGGGACAGCCGAGTGTCCTCTCCATACCTGAATACCCGCGCCCGCATCCCAACCGGCCAAATCAAACATGGCAGCGACACGAACATAAGTGGAGCCCAAGACTGCCAGGGTACCTCCCGCTATGCCGGTCTGGTCGTACTTGGTCAGATTGATGAAACCCATGGGGTTGTTTACAACAAATGCCAGGCCAGTTGCTGAACCGGCGGTACCGATGTATTGCTGGGCTGAAAGCGCCGCGCTGTGCGCGCCATTCAGTCCCGGGGTGCCGCTCATCTGCTGCACGGCATTGGCACCGGTGTTCAACAGTTCAAAGCCATAGGACGCGCCTTGAACATCGGTGCTGAACGGTACGAAACCTACACGCGTGCCTTCTGCAAATTTAGACCCTGATGCATTCACTTCGAACAGGACAGGCAACTTGGCAGAGCCATGAACGTCCCTAACTGTTGTACCTGCCACTGCTCCACCCTTGCCGATTTCTGCCAGAAATCCGGTGTTCCGGCTTACACGTCCGCCAAAAAGCAGGGACAACTCACCGCCGGTGCCCGGCACGTAGAATGACCCATCACCCGTTGTTTTTGCGGCCGTAGTGCCTGCGGTCTGATTGGTTTTTTCATAACCGGCAGTAGTCAGCACGGCCATGTTAAAAGTGTTGGGAATGGACAAGCCTTCGCCTTCCACTTTTCCTTGCTCGCCCATCATGGTGTATCCGGCGGACTTAAATGCACGCCCGAAACCATTCAGCATTGGAAAATGCTGAAAGTGGCATGAGGAACAAACCATGCCGGTTTGGCGGGCGAACAACGGCAGCGCCGACACCTCTGACGACAGCGTCACAGCAACCATACTGCCTGCCAGAAAGAGAATGATTTTTTTCATGCCTTTTTCCCCAAAGAGTTCAAGAATACAGTTGATGTGTTTTGCCTTGCCATACAACCATGATGCTTGGTAACGTTAATACCGACCACGGGTTTTAAAAACCCTTTCGGGAACTTCTCAGAATACAATATCATGCTTTGTCGGGCATTGTATCAACGATGATAGCGCCAAACAAAATCTTCTTCCAATTCCAGCGGTGTCATCATGCGTTGTCTCTGGCGTTGCGTTGCCGCATGAAACACGCCATCATTTTCATCGGTTTGCAATGAACGCGCCTCATTTTTCATGCCTGATTTCAAATCCTGTCGAACCATTTTTCGACTTGGCACTCTTACACTGCGAGTGCTAAAATTACCGCACAAGGAGAAAACACCATGAATGCCACAATGAGTTTACCTATACCGTCTGCGGTTGGGAGCCTGGAGAGTTATGTCCAAACGGTCAATCGCTTTCCCATCTTGACGCAGCAGGAGGAGTTCGCCTTGGCGGTGCGCTTCAAAACCGAGAACGACCTGGATGCTGCGCGAGAGTTGGTGCTATCCCATCTGCGAGTGGTGGTGAGCGTGGCGCGCGGCTATGCCGGCTACGGGCTGCCCCAGGCTGATCTGATTCAGGAAGGCAACATCGGGCTGATGAAAGCGGTAAAACGCTATGACCCGGATCGCGGTGTGCGCCTGGTTTCCTTCGCGCTACACTGGATACGTGCCGAGATCCACGAGTTCGTGGTGCGCAACTGGCGGCTGGTCAAGATTGCCACCACCAAGTCGCAACGCAAGCTGTTCTTTAATCTGCGCAGCATGAAAAAAGGGTTGGAACCGCTCAAGCCACAGCAAATCAGCGAAATCGCGCAGCAGCTCAACGTCAGCGAACGCGATGTGGTGGATATGGAAGCGCGCTTTGCCGGACATGAGGTCGCACTGGAACCAAGCGGAAGCGATGACGATGAAAGCTATGCACCCATTCAATACCTGGCCGATAACGCGGAACATGAGCCATCACATATTCTGGAAACCACGGAACGTGAGCGCTTGCAAACTTCCGGCTTGGCGTATGCTTTGGCGGGTCTGGATGAGCGCAGTCGCCGCATCGTTGAGGCGCGCTGGTTATGCGATGAGGGTGCTGCCGCGACGCTGCATGACTTGGCCGCTGAATTCAATGTGTCTGCCGAACGCATCCGCCAAATCGAGCAGAAGGCGATGAGCAAGATGCACGCAACGCTGGCGCTTTCGGCTGCTTAGCGCCGACGGGTTGGCGAAAATCCGCAAGACAAAAAAGCCGCAGACTCTGCGGCTTTTTTATTTAACGATTTTCAACTGGGGTCTGTGGGGTTTAGTCTTGGATTCTTCGCCGCCATTCGAAGAGGGTGGAGGCGATTGCGGACCGTCCCCTTGAAACACCAGCCCCTGCCCGGTCTCCTTGGCGAATATGCCAATAACCGCTACGACAGGCACCATGAGATCGAACGGGACGCCGCCGAAACGTCCGGTGCAGGTGATCATCTCATTGCCCATCAGCAGGTTGCGCACCGCATCAGCACTAAGGTTCAAGACGATCTCGCCTTCCTTCACATGAGCACGTGGCACCTCGGTGTGCTCATCGACTCGAACGGCCAGATAAGGAGTCAACCCGCTATCCACACACCATTCGTAAATCGCACGGATCAAGTACGGACGCGTGGATAAATCGCTCATTCCAATCCCGGATCGAAGGTTAAACAAAGCCGAAAGAGTGCAGTCAAGAAAGCCAACGCAACTTCACCGATGAAGCGCGGCTGCAATCACTTGCGCATCGCTCTTTCGGATGCCGTCAGTGAATCGATAAAGCCCTGACGAGAAAACAAGCGCTCGGCGTATTTCATCAGCGGCGCGGCATCTTTACCCATCTGGATACCGTAATGGTCAAGTCGCCATAACAGCGGTGCAATCGCCACATCCAGCATGGAAAATTCATCGCCCAACAAGAACTTCTGGTTGGACAATATCTGCGCAAGCTGGGTCAGGTTATCTCGTACCACGGCGCGGGCCTTGTCAGCAGACTTCGCCACGCCATGCTCTATCGCATCGACCTGACTGTAAATCTCCTGTTCAAAACGATGCAGGAACAGCCGTGCCCGGCCACGCATGACTGGATCGGGCGGCATCAGTTGCGGATGCGGAAAGCGTTCATCAATATATTCGTTGATGATGTTCGCTTCATACAACACCAGATCACGCTCCACCAACACCGGCACTTTGCCATAGGGATTGATTGCAGCTACATCTTCAGACTTGTTCATCAAATCCACGTCGATCACCTCAAAATCCATGCCTTTTTCGAACAGCACGATTCGACAGCGATGACTGTAGGGACATGATGTCCCCGAATACAATCTCATCATTACTATTTACCCTTTGATCAACAACCGGGTACGCTGCATGCGCATACGCACCAGGAAAAAGCCGATTGCGGCAACCAGTCCGCTGACCACTATAGCAGCCAGAATTGGATACGCGCCCACTCCGCCCTTGACGCCGCCTATCCAGACGTAGCGCTCAAAGATCGTGCCGATGATTATACAGGTTGCGACGGCCGTCGTCGCCTTGATATTGTGTCGGGTGTACGGGAAGGCCAGTGTAGAAAACGGAATCACAAATTTAAGCGCGATCATCGCCCACCAAATAAAGGTGTAATCGCCGTCCTGCATACCCACCATACGATTTCTTTCATCGGGCAAATTGCCGTACCAGATGGTCAGGTATTGCGCAAAGAAGGTATAAACCCACAACAAGGTAAAGGCAAACAGCATTTGCGCGATGTAGTTGTAGACAAATGTCTCTACCGGACGCACCAGTTTTTTGCTGCTGTTCAAGGCAAAAATCCAGATCATCAGGAACGACAGGAACATGCCGAAATTGCTGATAAAATGTTGCATGCCATAGATCGCGCTCTCCCAGGAAGGAAGCATGGTCATCTCAAAGTCCCACGCCACCATCGTGCCGTACAACACGTAAACATAGGGAACCACACAGGCAATGAAATGGAAGCGTGCCGCATCTTCCTTGCTGCGTTCGCTAACCGCTTGACGCTGGATGAACACCCAGTGTATCGCCATCACCGCGAGCATTCCGAGCACTTCGCGCGTTACCAGAAATGTGTATTTGTGCCATACGGGAATGCGATGCGCATGTTCGCCTGTTTCCTTCAGCCACGGGAAAGTCGACTCGCCGTTAGCCAGCAACACTATCAATAACACAAACGCCAACGGAAACAAGGCAAACAGGGAGCTTGCCACCTGGCGTATCTCAAATCTCCAGCGCGCACCTACCAGATGCAGCACGGCGCACAGCGTCACTCCACCCAGCGCCAGATACAGCACCACCAGAAAATTCACGGTCAGAACCGACCAATTACTAAATGAAAACATTTTGACCGTCTCCTATTTTGTCTGCTGTGCAGCCGAAGCAGCAACGGGTGCCTTTTTTTGCAGCACAGTACGGATGTAATTTACGATATGCCAGCGTTCGGTGGGACTCAAATCAATTGCATATACCGGCATCACTCCGCCGCCGAAGGTCATCATGCCAAAAATGTAACCATCGGGGTAATCTTTGGAATTCCATGGATGCATGTCGTTGCTCAAAGTCAGATTCCACGGTTTCAGGATCAACTTGGCCCCGACCAGCCCGTCTCCGGTACCCGACTTGCCGTGACAAGGCACGCAATAGATCGTGAACAAACGCTGGCCCATGTCCACCGATTTTGCATCTGCTCGAACAGGATTGACCAGCTTGAACGCGGCGTCCTTGTCCTTGACCTCTATCGAAGAAGTAGCCGTGCCCGGAACGGGTACTGAACGTTTCGGAAAAGGGTTCATGCCGGGATTGGCCGGATCAACGCTTTCCTGGGGTTTGATGCTGACTTGATTAGCCATGTCCATAGACCATGGCCACGCATGTGCCAACGTGGGTGCAATCAACAATGCGATAACCAGCGACTTGGCTATCGCTTTTTGATAGCCAAGTCGAATGGCTATAAGTAGTGACTTAGACGCAGACTCTTCGCGTCTTAGTCCAATACTTAGTAGTTCCATCACTTGTTTTATCATCGCTAAGGATAACTTTCTCATTTCCCCGCCTCTTCCTGAATTTCCAATGCTCTGTGTTTAGTGAAAATTGCCTTCAAGGTACCGCTGGAAGCTTCGTCGGACTGCACCAGGATGCCGATTTGGTCTTCCGATACTTTCGCGCTATACAACGGCGAACGTCTGGCCGGCAAGCCGGCACATATCAAAAAGCCGAGCACAGAAATATACACACCACCCAGAATGAACATCTCGTAGGTCAGCACGAAATTGGGCGGAAACGGCACGATAGGCTTGCCGCCCTTCATCTGCGCAAAGAAGTTGGCTTGCGAACCGGAGATCAGGAAGAACGCCAGCAAACCGCCCGATAACGCACCACCCAGAGTGAACCACTGGACACGGACAGGCCTGTCACCCAAAAACTCCTCTACCTCGGGATGTTCGATCGGCGATTTCACAATCATGTCTTTGTTTGCATCGAAACCTTTAAGGCTGACACCACGCAATTCTTTGACCACTGCCTCGGCTTCGTCAAAGTTGGTGAACAATGCGAGTAAATGACGTTTGCTCATTTAGTGTGCCCCCTTCCCGGCTGCAGCCATTTTTCCGGTTGCTTCCAGCTTTTTAGTTGCCTGACTGCGGTGATAAACCATTTCCTTCACCTCATACATAGAGACCGACGGGAATACCTTGCAGAACACCATGAACAGCAAAGTAAACCAGCCAAAGCTACCGAACACGATGCCCCACTGAATCATGCTCGGCCATTGGTCGTGATCCCATGTCCAGGGATAGTAGCCATGCGAGAAAGTCGGCGCGACGATCATCCAGCGTTCCAGCCACATGCCCAGGTTCAGCAAGATCGACACGGCCATCAACACCGGAATGTTGGTTTGATATCGTTTGAAAAAGAGTATGAACGGCACGATCGAACCGCAGAAATTCATCGCCCACCAGAACGGCGCATAAGGGCCGATGGCTTTCTGGATCAGCACATCTTTGGAGGCCTGGTCATGCCCGTACCAGACCGAGGCGTACTCGATCAGATTCAGGTAAGTCCACACCATCGCGATCGCAAAAGTCAGGCGCACAATCTTCTTCAGGATCGACAGCGTCATGTATTCTTCAAACTTGAACACGTAACGCAGGATGATGAACAGCGTGATGATCGCGGCACAACCGGAATACAGAGCGCCTGCCACAAAGTACGGCGGGAACGAGGTGATGTGCCAGCCGGGTTGTTGCGACATCGCGAAGTCGGATGCCACGATGGAGTGCACCGACACGGCCAGCGGGATCAGGAAACAGGCGATCGTCAGGTAAGTGACGCGGAAATTGCGCCACTGGCGATCCGTCCCCTCCCAACCCAGCGACAACGCGGTGTACAGTTTCTTGCGCCAGCCCGGATTCATATTGTCACGGCAGATTGCCAGATCGGGAATCATCCCGACATACAGGAACAGGATTGACGAGCTCAGATAGGTGAAGATCGCCATCGCATCCCATAGCAGCGGCGACTGGAAATTCGGCCACACCCCGCGCCCGTTCGGATAAGGTATGGCATAGTAAATCTGCCACACACGGCCCAGGTGTACCGCGACAAACAAGCC
>JADGRM010000104.1 GCA_017880945.1 Gallionella sp.
CTCCGGCGTGGCGTCAAAAGTGCGCTTGAGCGCGGTCACCATGTGGCGCGACACCGGGCCGGTGACCAGCAGCATGTCCGCATGGCGCGGGCTGGCGACAAATTTGATGCCCAGGCCTTCGATGTTGTAATAGGCGTTGTTGACCGAGTGGATCTCCAATTCGCATCCGTTGCATGATCCGGCATCGACTTGGCGTATGTTCAGCGCGCTGCCAAATACGCGCAGAATATCCTCCTGTAGCCGCTGCGTATCGACACGCATTGCCTCGTCCGGCAGTGGCGGACTTTCGGTTTTGATACCTGTCTTGATGATCTGTTTGATGAGTTGGTACATTTATGAGAGCCTCTAAAAATTCAGAGTTCGCCCAAATGCAAGGCGCGGAAAAAATTTCGCCGCGCCGCATATGGGGTATATGTAAGCAAGAAATTTTATCCGCAACGCAGCATAACCAGCGACTTGGTTGCCGTTTTTTGGCAACTTAGTGGAATGGCTATAACCAATGACTTTCCCAGCGTCTTTTGCTGGGTTAGTCAGATGGCTAGTAGTCCTATCAGCAGTTCATCAGTTGGGATGAAATCTGGGTTTTTAGAGGTGCCCTTATTTCAGGAGCGGGGCGGGGGAAGAGCTATCTTGTTATCGGTGCTGTACTGATAGTCGTGGAATATATGCTCGGTGGTCAGGATTTGATAAGTGCCATCGGCATTGCGGTTTGTGGTGTCTTTGAGGCGGTAGGTGTACTGCCCGCAAGTCCAGCAATCATAGTTGCGCATGTGAGTGCACAGACAAGTCTTGTCCTTGACGGAAATCTTCTTGGCATCGGGATGCAAGGCCACTTCGCGGTTGTATGCATCGATGTAGGCGCAGTGGCCGTTGGCGTCGAGCAGATACCCGAATGCTTCGCAGTTGGGGCGTATGCCGGCGCCGATCGCCGGGCAACTCTTGATCATGCGCATCGGATAGCCGGTCGGTGAAATCATATTGACTTCGATGTCTTCTTCGTTGGCCTTGAAGTATTCCTGCTGGATCTTTTCCGGGATTCCGCATTCTTTGGCGACGGTAAAGCGCGTCGCCACTTGAACGGCAGCACAGCCTTTCTCCAGGAAGCCGACTGCGTCGCTACCGGTAAAGACCCCGCCCGCTGCGATCACCGGGATATCCAAATGCTCGGCTTTCAAGTGCGCAACGACCTCTGCCACGATGGTGTGCAGATCGTACTGCGCCCAATCCATCCCGAAGCCCAAGTGTCCGCCAGCCAACGGGCCTTCCACCACGATGAAATCGGGGAGGCGATTGAACCTGGCATTTTTGCGAATAAACAACTGCAAGGCACGCACCGAGGAAACGATGATGCCCAGCTTGGCATCGCGGAATCGCGGGTTGTCTTCCATCAATGCGAATGATCCGAGATGCAGCCCCGCGCTTAGTGTGATGCCGTCGATCCCCGCATCCAATGCACCACACAGACGCACGCGCAAAGTTTCGCGCGGCGAATTCATGGTCAATTTTTCCATGCAGTTGACGAAAATCATGCCATCGCCGCGTTTGGCTTCCATGGTTTTGCTGACATGCAGGCGGGTCGATTCGGCCACCTGCGCCAGATCGAATTGCACGATCGATTTGTCGGCTTTTTCGATATTGAGCTTGTATTGCTTTTGTTTGACGCTGACGAATTTCGTTTTGTAGTGGCGATCCGTCACGGTAGGCAACATCGCATCGGAAATATGCCCGATCCCGCCCAACCGGGCGGCTTCCAAAGCCAGTTCGCGACTGGAAATATCCACACCCATACCGCCGATTATGATCGGCACCACCTCGCGCTTGCCAAAGCGCAAACGGAAATCATCAACTCGCTTCATTACTGCCATCCTCCGACCGTCCCATATTTAACAAAAGGGACAGAAATAAATACTGTGCACATGCATTCAGATGCGAAGGATGCCACAAATGGGGTGATACGGAAAGCAAAGCCAGTTTTATGGCATGGACATAAACTGCAAAAACTACTTGTCAAGCAAGTCGTGCAGCGCGTCCGCAAGATTTGTAAAGGAAAATCGATAGCCTTCCGCCATCATCTTCATAGGCAGCACTTTTTGTCCTTCCAGCAACAGGCAAGCGCGTTCGCCCATGACCGATTTTAACAACATTGCCGGCATAAAGAATGGGGCAGGGCGATGCAGTACTTTCGCCAAGGCCGCCGTGAATTCCTTATTCGTTGACGGTTGAGGAGCGGTCATATTGTATGGTCCGCTGGCCTGGGCATCGCGCAGCAGGCTGAGCAACATCCCCACATAATCATCGATATGTACCCAGCTCATCCACTGCTTCCCATCACCCAGACGTGAGCCCAAGCCCAGCTTGAACGGCAGCAGCATGCGTCCCAGCAGACCGCCGCGACGACTTAATACCAGGCCTGTGCGCAACAGACACACGCGCACGCCAGTTTTTTCCGCATTGAGCGCAGCCTCTTCCCAGGCTTTGCATAACCGGGCGGCAAAATCTTCACCCGCTGCAGCCGATTCATCAAGCACGGTATCGCCGCGATTACCGTAAAAACCTACCGCCGAGCCGCTCAACAATACGCGGGGTTTGTGCCGCGCTGCGGCGATGCGCTGCACCAATTTATCTGTCAACGATACCCGGCTATCCGATAGAACTTGTTTGCGTTGCGCCGTCCAGCGTGCATCGACTATCGGCTCGCCGGCCAGATTGATGATCGCATCGAAGGTCTGATCGGCTCGCCACTCATCAAGCCCGGCCATCGCAAGCACGCTTGCACCGCATTTTGAAGGGACAGAATCCGGGTTGCGGCTCAGTACCGTCAACTCATGGCCTTCCGCAAGCAGCGCCTTGCAAAGATGCCGGCCGATCAAGCCCGTGCCACCGGTAATCAGAATATGCATATGCCCTCCGCCTGTAATCAGGTTGGATTGCAGACTATCCAAACTTTGCCATGCGCGCAAGCAGCAAAACCCGTTATGATTCTGCGCATGTCGAATCAGCCTGAAAACAACGCCAATCTCCTTGTCCGCAGCCTCTCTGCGGTGTGGCATCCATGCTCGCAGATGAAGCACTACGAGAATTTTCCGCTGCTGCCGATCGCGCGGGGTAGCGGTGTTTGGCTGTATGACTATGACAAAAAGCGCTATCTGGATGCAGTCAGTTCCTGGTGGGTCAATCTGTTCGGGCATTGTGATCCGCGCATCAGCGCCGCGATAACCGACCAGCTCGGGAAGCTGGAACATGTGATGCTGGCCGGATTTACCCACGAGCCGGTGGTGCAGCTATCGGAACGTTTGCGCGAACTCGCACCGAAAGGGCTGGGACATTGCTTTTATGCTTCGGACGGCGCATCGGCGACCGAAATCGCATTGAAGATGAGTGCGCATTACTGGCGCAACAGCGGCAAGCCGGAAAAGATGCAATTCATCAGCCTGGAAAACAGCTATCACGGCGAAACACTCGGTGCGTTGTCAGTGACCGACGTGGCGCTGTTCCGTGATGCATATGGTGCGCTGATCCGGCAACAGTCCGCGGTGCCCAGCCCGGACTGGCGCAAAGCCGCTGCGGGAGAAAGTGCCGAGGTTTACGCGCTGCGCTGCGCGGATGCGCTGGAGCAGCATTTGCAGCGACATCATGCGCAACTGGCCGCCTTCATCATCGAACCGCTGGTGCAGGGCGCGGCTGGCATGGCGATGTACCACCCGGTCTACTTGCTGCGCGCGCGGCAGCTGTGTGACGAATATGGCGTGCATTTGATCGCGGATGAGATCGCGGTCGGCATGGGCCGAACCGGCACGATGTTCGCCTGCGAGCAAGCCCCAGCCACCCTCTCCCCCGACCCCTCTCCCGCAAGCGGGAGAGGGGAGCACGACAGTGCGGGAGAGGGAATAAAGAAAAATGGAATTACTCCGGACTTTTTATGTCTCTCTAAAGGTATTACGGGGGGTTATCTGCCATTGTCAGTAGTGATGACGCGTGACGAAATCTACCAGGCATTTTACGGAGATGAGATGACAAGCGGCTTTTTGCATTCGCATTCCTACACCGGGAATCCGCTGGCGTGCCGTGCGGCACTGGCCACGCTGGATATTTTCGCTCAGGACAACGTGCTTGCGATGAACCGCAACAAGGCGGCGTACATGAACGAAATAGCAACGCCATTGCGCGAGCACCGCTCGGTACGCAACTGGCGCAACACCGGCATGATCTGGGCATTTGAAGTGGAGACGTCGCAACACGATTTTGCCCGGCGCTGTTTCGCGCTCGCGCTGGGCAATGAATTATTGCTGCGCCCCATCGGCAACACGATTTATTTCATGCCGCCGTATATAATCAGCGAATTGGAGATGGATTTGCTGGTAAGCCGTACCTTGCGCATCGTCAATCAACTGAGTTAAACGACATGCGAATTTTTTTCATCAAATTGCTTTTTTTCTGCCTGATCGCCACCCGGGCGGTTGCGACCACTTTGCCGGAGCCTGTCAGCGAGGCACTCAAACGCGCGCATATTCCCCTTTCCAGCGTCGGCATCGTGGTGCAGGAGGCGCACGAGACAACGCCCATCATCAGCCTGAATGCAGAACGGGCGATGAACCCTGCTTCCACGATGAAGTTGCTCACCACCTTTGCGGCACTGGAAACGCTGGGCCCGGCGTATCGCTGGAAGACCGAGGCGTATCTCAACGGCAAGCTGGAAGATGGCGTGTTACAGGGTGATCTGGTGTTCAAGGGTTATGGTGATCCGAAGCTGACTGTCGAGCAATTCTGGATGTGGTTGCGCGAATTGCGTCAGCGCGGGCTGCGCGAGATACGCGGCGACATCGTGCTGGACCACAGCTTTTTTGAGTCTGTCAGCCAGGATCCCGCAGAGTTCGACAATAATCCGACCCGCGCTTACAACGTCGGCACCAGCGCATTGCTGCTCAATTTTAATGCGATGCATCTGCACCTGATCCCGAATGACCACTCAACCACTGCGCTGCTGGAACCCGAACTGGCCGGCTACACGCTGCTCAATCGCATCACCACTTCGACCAGATTGCATTGTGGCGGCGAGGATGCCTACAAGGCGCATCTGGACGGGCACAACATCGTGCTGGAAGGAAAGATTCCCGCCGCTTGCGGCGAGGCGGATGATTACTTTTCGCTATTGCCGCAAGACGAATATTTCTTCGCGGTGTTCAGCGGGCTGTGGCAAGAGCTCGGCGGCACGCTGCAAGGCAAGCTGCGTTCAGGAACTGCGCCCGTCGATCAGGTCCCGTTTTCCAAGTATGTCTCGCCGCCGTTATCGGAAGTGATACGCGACATCAACAAATTCAGCAACAACATCATGGCACGGCAATTATTTCTGACACTGGGGACGGCAGAAACTGCCAAAGATGTGGTACATGCTGATGCGGCACATGTTTCTCAGAGTGCAGTAGGACTGTTGCCCAGTGATAGCGAAGACAGTCGTGACGATTTTTCAAGGGCGCAGGCGCTCAGTGAAACTCCCATTCTTGCTGGGCAGGAAGGCGGGGATACCGCAGATGCGGATTTGTCAGTCCCATTGGTACCGATGGTGCCGGCAGCTGTGGGCGTTCCGCTGCCAGAAAATATTGCGCGCAGCACTGCGGTGATGCGGCAATGGTTAAAGACACAACAACTGCAATTCCCCGAGCTGGTGCTGGAAAACGGCGCGGGTCTGTCACGCAAGGAGCGTATCAGTCCTCTTCATCTTGCCGAGTTGTTGCAGCGCGCCACGAGCAGCCCGTTCTCGGCCGAGCTGGAAGCCTCGTTGCCGATACTGGGCATGGACGGCACGGTGAAAAAACGTTTCAAGGATAACGAAATCGCCGGATATGCGCACCTCAAGACCGGCTCGCTGGAAGGCGTGAAATCCATCGCCGGCTATGTAAAAGCACATAGCGGCAAGCAGTGGGTCGTGGTGTTCATCGTCAATCACCATAATGCCGCTTTGGCACAGCCAGCCCAAGATGCGCTGATCGAGTGGCTGCAAAAAGGATACTGATGGAACTGCTGATATGACTACTGATGAAACCACTGGTGAAACGACTAGCCATCTGACTGATGAAACTCCTAGCCATTCCACTAGGTTGTCAAAAGGCTTTGCATAGCCATCTGACTAAGTTGGCAAACTACGCCAACCAAGTGGCTGGTTATAGGCTGTCCGGCAACGACAGCCAAGTCATAGGTTATAGCCATTCCACTGAAAAACTACTAGCCATTCCACTAGGCTACCAAAAGACGATAGCCAAGTGGCTGGTTATAAGTAATCCAAAAGCGATTGCAAAGTGTCTGGTTATGATGTGGTTTTTTTACCACGCCAGCCAAAATACCTATTGATTTCTCTTGTCCTGCCGGATAGGATGCATTTAGCGGCCTGCTGCTTGCAAGCCGCATCATAATTTATCAAGGGGAATCAAGTCATGAAAAAAATCGTTATTGTTGCGTTGTTGTCGGTTTTCGTTGCTGCACCTGCTTTTGCAGCGGATGGTAAAAATAGTGTCGGGATCAATTACGGCACCGATCTAAATGGCGTATTGGGTATTCAGGGAGAATTCGACATTTCTTCAATGACCAATAAGCAACCTATTTCGGTTCAAGTGTTTTGGAAGAAAGCATCGCAGACTTTTGTGGATACAACGGCTCTTGGTGTTGCAGGGATATATGACTTTAACGCGCTGGCTAAACTGGATAAAAAAATCCATCCCTATGCGGGTGCCGGGTTTAAACGTGTTTCTGAGACAACAACGATACCAGCTTACACATTTGGTGGTTTCATCGTTCCCTCTACATCTTTCAAAACAACCAGCACTGATTTGTATGTCACTGGCGGGGTCAGATATTATTTAACTCCTCAATTTGATGCTGATTTAAGCTACAACAACTTTGGCGGATTGACCATCGGGGCTAACTTTAGTTTCTGATTGGAGTTTCTGATCGGGCGTGCATAAGATTAAAATTTAGACACGCTTCGCGCATTATCAAAAAAGCCGGACTTGCTCCGGCTTTTTTGTTGCCCGGAATTCTACAGCCTTGGCTCGCTCCACACCTCATCCATACGGCATTTTAACCGCCTGATCCCTGCACAACGCAAGTATCAGTGACTTGGGCGTTTCTCCTGAAGTATTCTGCCGTTTTTGCACAGACCGAAAGGACGCGCTGATTGAGTGGCCGCAACATGGGTACTATTGTGGCTTTTTTGCAGCTGTGTTTTCAGCGTTGTCTAACCCTGGGAAGGGGGATAGCGTGTGCCACTGTTTGCGGCACGCAAGTAGCCATAACTTAACCACAGGGGGTATACCATGAAAAAAATTACTATTGCCATACTGCTGTCTGCTTTCGCTGCTGCTCCAGTATTTGCGGCCAATGAAGGTGCTTATATCGCCGTCGATCTGGGTCAAGTTAGCTACAGCAATGCCACGAGTCAATTTAGCGGCGCTAACGCCCCAAATCCCAATGCAATCATCCTTGGTGGCGGCTACCACTTCAGCCAGTACATGGGCGTGGAAGCGGATTACTCCATCATTGGGGATTCGTCCATTACCACCGTGGCAGGTGCTGCAAGTGCTACGGAGAAATTGAAGACCTCTTCCTTCCAGGTTGCCGC
>JADGRM010000105.1 GCA_017880945.1 Gallionella sp.
GCGCGAAAATAACCGCTACTACCTGATTCTGATTGGTAAGCGGTGTGCCGGCGGCGGCAAATGCCTGAAATTGTCCCTCGGTGTCCCAATTCATCAAGCTGGTTTTGGGGTTGTCCTTATAGGTTCCGGAAACCGCATACCACAGGCATTCACCATCGCCGTCGCGCAGTGTGGACAAGTCCAGCGTCTTCCACGGCAGCCTGCCGATGACACTTACATTTTGGGTGCCGCATGGGGGAGCCGCACTGCCTTCCGTACTGCCACTTGTATCCGGGCAGGGCAGATAACCGAATACCTGGCCACTGTGGGTGCCGTCGTAGGTGATGGCAAAACCGATCAGCGCGTCCTTGGCCTGTGCCAGCGCGGCGGCAGTTTTTTCCTGGCGCGCAATTTTAACCGTGGATGAAGTCAACGAATTCACCAGCACAGCGGCAATGCCCACTACCAATATCACCAGCATAATCATCAACGCTGCGCCGCGCTGTCTGCAGCGGCCATGCTTGAAAGAGGCAATGCGTTTGGTTGGCATGGATTATGGATTGGGCGTGTCTTGTTGTTTCAGCGTATCAGGTTTTGGCGTATCCGGCCTGGTCGTATTCGGGTTGGCGGATGGATTCAGCAACACGCGCTGACCAACTTTGAGTTTGACCGATTTGTTTTGCCCGGGTAGCGGAACCGGTACGCTTTCCGGTGTCTTCTCGTCGCTGCGCCCGACCGCCTGGGGCACGCCGTTGATCCACGCGGTACGTTTACCGCCATGCATTTGCACGATACCGTTCAGCTCGAGTGCGCGGGCATTGCCGTCTGGACGTGCCTCGCGCGCATAATTGTAGTCCATCTGTGCGCGTTGTTCCGGGGTGAAAAAAAGCCGTCCCAGTTCTTCCGCGTTAGCCGCGGCGGGAAGCATCAAGCTAAACCAGCAGATGTTGAGCAGCGTTCTCATTGCGGGGCATTCCGGTTTTTCAACGTGATCCAGCCGCCGCTGCATTCGGCTTTGATATGTGTAGCCATGGGCGCGGCAGCATCCTCTGCAATGTCGTTCCGTTGCAGCGTACAGCCTTCAAGTTGATACTGGCCCTTGATCTGGCTGCGCAGTGCGGCAAAGAAAGCCAAAAGTTGACCTTCATGCAGCAAATCGAATTGCAATTTCATCTCGCTGTAGTGAATGTTGAAGCTGCCACTGTCTATCGCGGGTTGCGGCGCATAGATTTTTTGCGGGGCGATGTTGTAGCGAAAATCGATGGCCAGATTTAGCCGGCGGAGTTTTTCCAGGCCCTCTATCCAGTCCAACCTATGCTCGTCGCCGATGATATTTTGTTCTTCCAGTGCGCCATATTCGGTAGCATAAACAGACAGGTTTTCCTGGTCTTGGCGCGCTGCCGTTAAACGACTGCGTGCGTCATTCAACTGGCGTTGTGCGGTGCGCAAGTTTAGTTCATTATGGTCCGAATATTGGCTGCTGATATATAAAATGAAGCTGCTCAATAGTGCCGATGCGCAAATCGCCGCAAGGCTCCAGCGCATCAGCGAGAAGTCGGACTTGGAAAATCTCATGTTGAGAGCCTCATCATGTTGGTGGTCTCCACACCAGTTTCAAAGAAAAACCGAGTTCATTTTCATGTGCTTCGCGATTGTCGGCAAGGCTGCCGCCGGGGCTGACATCAAGCGGTTTGGTAAGGATGGTCACTTGATAACCGCGCGTGCTTAACTCGAGCTGGAAGCGATCCAGATACACCAGCGCGGCGCGATAGTCATTGTCGAAACCCTGCAAATCTCCCTTAAGGGTAATGACCTGGGCGGGAACGTCGGCCAGGGTGTTGCTTGCAACCGGTTCCGTTGCATTGCCATGCCAACCCAGGTTTTTTAATTTGATTTGCGGAAAACCATCGAGCACCTTGCTGAGCGGCATCAGGATGGTTTTTGGAACAGGCGCGTATTGATGGAGCTTGCGCATGATGGTTGCGCCTGACTTCATGTCCGCAGCCGGGGCGTGTGTGCCGGGAAAGCTCTGCGTGATCTGGTGCGCTTCTTTCAGTAAGCGTTGTGTCTGTATTTCGAAAGATTCGGTTTTATCCACGCTGTTTTCGCTGCTTTGCCAGACGGTTGCCGTCGCCCAAAACGCGCTGGCAAGCAACAGCACGCCAGCGCTCCAGTTGAGCGCGTTGTGCAATTGCCACAACGTGTGGTAACGGGTGTGCTCAGCGCTGGCGTAATCTGTTTTTGGACGGCTGGCGGCCAGTTGATGCAGGAAGATTTGGCTGGCATCCGAGTTGGTGAAGCGGTCGTCGATTTTGAGTTGCTTGCCGATTTCTTCAATATCTGCGAATTCATAACGCATATCCGGGTCATCGGGTAATTTATCCTGCAGTTTGTTTCGGTCATCTGCATGGCACAGGATGAGCACATCGAGGATTTGTCCCGACGGAAGCAAGCTCAGGCTCTTCAAATATTGATAAGTGCGGGCAAGTTCTTTTACGACGGCATCATGGAATGTCAGCTCGGCATGAACGGGAGTCAGCCGGGAAATTTGCAAATGATGTTCACTGAAATAGGTTTGGCGCAACCCGGAAAATTTTTCCCAGGAAATCAGCAACAAGTGGTCAGAAGGATGATCTTTGACCAGCGGTGCGCTGATCTGCGGCACAGAATAAATTCCTGCCAGCGGAGTTTGCCTGGCCAGCATGATGTTCAGCCAGGGCGTGATGAGCGAAGGGTTGGTCAATGCCGAGAACAACACGTCATCGTCGCGTCGTCCGGTCTTCTGGCGTTGCAGCAGCGTGGCTTGATGGAAAGGGGTGCCACGATAGAACTGATCGAACTTGCGGTGCAATAGTGCAGTTCGGTTACCTCCGGTCAAGTGCGGGATGATTTCATGACGGAAATCCTCCTCGATCAGATCGGTCAACAAGTACGTCGGGCACTTTGCCGTTTGCAGGAAAGATGCAAAACTGTCTCGTCCGTCCGGGGTGTCGGCGAAGTCGTGTTGCAGGGCGATCTTGCCGCCTGCCATGAGCTGTGCATGCAGGCGATTGGCACTCAGGAATAGCAGCAGAGCGTATTTCATCAGAATTTCACCTTGCCGATGAGGTCGTAGATGGGTGAGAGCACTGACAGCATTACCCAGGCTAGCAAGGCGCCCAGCACGATGGTCATGGTCGGTTCGATCATGACCTGAACTTTTTTGATGGAATTTTTCACGTCGCGATCATAAAAATAACTGACATTGAGCAGCGCTTTATCCAGCGAGCCGGTGGCTTCGCCGACCTTGAGCATGCGGATCACCAGCGGGGGAAACATGCCGGTATTCTGAAAGCTTTGGGTAAGATTTTTGCCGGATTCAATTTCGCGCGTGACATCTTCAAGGCTCTTGGCTACGGCAAGGTTGTTGACCACGTCACGCGAGTTGGAGATGCAGTCGAGAATGGTGATGCCGGAGCCATACATCATCGCAAAGGTGTTGGCGAAACGCGCCAGAATGATTTTTCGCAAAATCGGACCGGTGACCCATAAATCCAGTTTGAGCTGGTCGAATTTGAAGCGCATCTCCGGGCTGGAGCTGATGATCAGCTTGCCCGCGATGGGCAGGATGACAGGCACGGCGAGCAATACGTACCAGTAATTGACGAAGAAGGATGAGGTGGCTAGCAGCATGCGCGTCTGGATGGGAATTTCCTGGCCCATGCCTTTGATGAAGCTGACCAGTTGCGGCACCAGGTAGATCATCAGGAAAAATGTGATTGCGACCACGATGGTGCCGACAAAAGCCGGGTAGAGCATGATGGTCTTGGCATGCGAGGACATTTCGTCCTGCCATTTCAGCGATTCGGTGATGTGCAGGAACACCTCGGGCAAGCGCCCGCTTTCTTCACCGGCATAGGTCAAACTGATGAAGATTTTATCGAACGCATCGGGATGCAGTGCCATTGCCTGAGAAAGTTTTTTGCCGCCTTCGATGGATTCGACCAGATTGGCGATGATTTCACGGAAATGCGGATCGTTCATCGTGTCGCGCAAATCGGCAAGGCTTTCCAGTAAAGGTACGCCGGCGCGGGTGAGTTGTTCGAGATTGAAAAAGAAGGTGATCAGCTCGGTGCGCTTGATTTTGCTGCGCCCAAAGCCCACCCTGCCTCGGTCTACTTTGGCATCGATCAGGTCCAGGCCGCCGCGTTTCAGCCGCAGCTCCAGATCCACCTGATTGGCGGCATCCTGCAGGCCTTTATGGGTCTTGCCCAGATCATCCACTGCCCGATAGGAATAGAGTGCCATTCAGGTTTTCCTTAGCCGAGCCGGTCGGTCAGGTCCACCATGCGGCTGACTTCCGCAAGCGAGGTGATACCCTGCTGGATGCGCCGGATACCGTCCATCGCCAGCGGACGAAATCCCTTGGCGAGTGCGGTTTCCCTGATTTGGCGGGTGCTGGCGCGATGCGAAACCAGATCGTCCAGGTCGTAATCCATCTTGAGCAATTCCATGATGGTCATGCGTCCACGGTAGCCTTGATGGTTGCAGGACTCGCAACCGGCGGCGCGATACAGGGTCACGTCCTGGTTGGCCGAAAGGCCAAGCAGCTTGCGTTCTGGGGCGTCAGGCTGGTATGGGTATTTGCATTCCTTGCACAGCACCCGCACCAGACGTTGTGCCACGATGCCGATGATGTTGCCGGCCATGATGTCCGGCAGGATGCCGATGTCGAGCAGGCGCGGGATCGCGCCGATGGCCGAGTTGGTGTGCAGCGTCGAATAAACCTGATGCCCGGTCATAGCGGCGCGGAACGCCATTTCGGCTGTGGGATGGTCGCGGATTTCGCCGACCAGAATGATGTCCGGATCCTGGCGCATCATGGAACGGATGCCGCTGGCGAAATCCATCTTGGCAGATTCGTTCACCGAAGTCTGGCGGATCAGCGCGAGCGGATACTCGACCGGGTCTTCCAGTGTCATGATGTTGACCGACTCGGTGTTGATGTGATTCAGCACCGAATAGAGCGTGGTAGTCTTGCCGCTGCCGGTAGGACCGGTCACCAGCACGATGCCTTCCGGCTTGGCGATGATCATTTTGAGCATGTTGAGCGCGGCATCATCCAGACCAAGCTGATTGAGCGGCACGATGCCTTTCTGCCGATCCAGAATTCGCAGCACCAGGTTTTCGCCATGCGTGGTGGGATGCGAAGCCACCCGGAAGTCGATCGGTCGTCCGGACAGGCGCAGCGAGATACGGCCGTCCTGCGGTGCACGGGTCTCGGCGATGTTCATGCTGCTCATCACTTTCAGGCGCACCACCATCGCCGGCCAGAAACTCTTGTGCAAGCTGCGCACCTGGCGCAGCACGCCGTCGACGCGATAGCGGATGCGCAAAAAACTGTTCTCCGGTTCGAAGTGGATGTCCGAAGCACCGCGCTGTACGGCCTCGGTGAGCAGCGCATCGATCAGGCGCACCACCGGCTGGCTGAATTCGTTTACGCCGGACTGCAGCGTCTGGTACTCCATTTCGCCCGGCTCGATTTCATGCAGGATGCCGTCGATCGAGAGTTCGAATCCGTAATACTGATCTATCGCGCGCAGGATGTCAGACTCGCTGGCGAGTTGGGTGGATAGTCGATATTCATCCTTGAGCAGGGCTCGCACCTGATCCAGCGCGATGATGTTATCCGGATCGGCGACAGCCAAAGTCAGGATGCGGCTGGTCTGATCGACTGACAAGGGTAATAATTGATAACGGCGCGCAACATCTTTGGGGATCAGACTCAGTGCGGTCGAGTCTATGATGACGGAAGCAAGATCCACGCTTTCCTGGCCGAGATTTTCCGACAAGACATCGCGGATGGTCGCTTCCGAAAGGAAGCCAAGCCTGACCAGCAGGCGGCCCAGCGGCTGATGCGTCTTGCCCTGCTCTTGCAGGGCGATGCGCAACTGGTCGTCGCTGATCACGCCTTTGCCGACCAGTATTTGTCCCAGCGGTTGTTGGGGTTGGTTGCCCGAACCCCGATTTTCAGACAGCTGATTTTTTGGCATGGAGAATTAGTGCGTCAGATCTTCGATACGTTGTGAAATTTGTTTATGATCAAAACCTGCGCTTTGTTGCGGATCCAGCTGCAAGGCGCGTTGGTAATACTGTGCAGCGGATTTTTTTTGTCCGAGACGATCAAGGCTGATGGCCAAATTAAAAGCCAACTCGGCATTGTCGGGTTCCAACCGGTAGGCATTGAAATAGGCTTGTTGCGCCTCTGCCCAGCGGGCTTGTTCGGCATACCGGTTGCCTAGCGCAAAATGCAAGGCCGATGAATCCGGTTGTTCATTTAGCAAGATTTTCAAACGGCTTTCGCGGTTGTCATCGGTGGTCAAAGCGGACATGCCGGCATTGGCCACGGCATTGCGCGGATCGAGTGACAATGCCTGCGCGTAATAGTGCACTGCCAGGCTATCTTCGCTACGGCGTTGCGCGATGACGGCCAGTCCGAGTATTGCGTCGATATTGAGTTCATCCAGCTTGAGCACCTCGTGATACAACTGTTGGGCCTGCTCGAATTTCCCGCTGCGATAAGCAAGATAGGCATTATTGAGTATTGGATCAATAGGCTCGTCCTGATGCTGCTCGACAAGCACCGGATTGTCTTTGCGTGATCTGGGTGTTTTAGCCGCTGGATGTACGGTATGCGCGAGTCGTGCAATGCTGGCAGGCTTTGGCCACGCTGCTTGTGGCGAAACGATTTCAGGAACCAGATTATTTTGCGGCGGTGTTGTAGCAAGTACCGGTTTGGCAGGCCGTGCGGCGGCGATTGGTTGCGGCTGCTGGGTGGCATACCACACATACCCGGCTCCTGCGGTGAGTAATAAGACCGTACCGCCCATGGCGATCAGCAGGTTGCGATTGATGCTTGCGCGTGCAAGTGGCGATGCAGGGGATTTTGCGCTGAACAGGTTTTGCCCGGCGACGCGGGCATGGTCGGTCGAAGCAGCGACCGCAGCAGAGGGTGCTGCGTCCGGGAGTGTTTCCAGGCTGAGTTCAAGTCCTGAATGGCTACCATCCCCGCCCTGCGCGGATTTGGCTTGCTGCGATTTTTTGCGGGCATCTAATAACAGGCTCATATTTTAGTCTCTCTAAGGATTGCCGCTAGCCGATTCCTGGAAAAACTTTTGATCCGGTAAGTTATTGCGGAATTCACGGAAATCGGCATCCACACTGGCGCTCTTGATGACGACCGGACGCAGGAAGATCACCAGTTCGGTTTTGGTCGTCGTGTCATTCCGATTTTGGAAGAGATTCCCCAAAATCGGAATGCGACCTAGCAGAGGTATCTCGTTGGTGTTGAAATTGATCTCTTCTTTGATTAATCCCCCCATCACAGCCATTTGACCATTTTCGACCTTGATGATGGATTCCATCTCGCGCGTCTGTATTTCCGGTATGAGATTTTTGATAGGCGCGAGACCACAGGTAGTGACACCGAAGCCGCATGGGTTGGCCAGAATCGGATTGGGGTCTTGTACACCAAGACCAACAAGGCTGGAAATGGAGGGGCGCACATTAATGGTTACCGTATCGGTATCGCTGATCTGAGGGGTGACGCTCATCGTCAAACCAATTGAGACAGAATTTG
>JADGRM010000106.1 GCA_017880945.1 Gallionella sp.
GATCCTTTGCAGGATATCCGGCTTGATCAGCAATTCTTCCTTGCGCGTGCCGGAGCGGTTCACGTTGATCGCCGGGTAGATGCGTTTTTCGGCCATGCGGCGGTCCAGGTGGATCTCCATGTTGCCGGTGCCCTTGAATTCCTCGTAGATCACATCGTCCATGCGCGAGCCGGTGTCCACCAGCGCGGTGGCGATGATGGTCAGCGAGCCGCCCTCTTCGATGTTGCGCGCCGCGCCGAAGAAACGTTTGGGGCGATGCAGCGCATTGGCGTCCACACCGCCGGTCAACACCTTGCCGGAAGAGGGCACCACGGTGTTGTAAGCGCGCGCCAGACGGGTGATGGAATCGAGCAGGATCACCACGTCCTTTTTGTGCTCGACCAGGCGTTTGGCCTTTTCCAGCACCATTTCCGCGACCTGCACATGGCGGCTGGCCGGTTCGTCGAAGGTGGATGCAACCACTTCGCCGCGCACAGTGCGCGTCATCTCGGTCACTTCTTCGGGGCGTTCGTCGATCAACAGCACGATCAGGGTCGCATCGGGATTGTTCGAGGAGATGGAATGCGCGATATGTTGCAGCATCACGGTCTTGCCGGATTTTGGCGAGGCCACCAGCAGGCCGCGCTGGCCTTTGCCGATAGGCGCGACGATATCGATAATGCGGCCGGTGATGTTCTCTTCGGCCTTGATGTCGCGCTCAAGGATCAAAGGCACTGTCGGGAATAGTGGCGTGAGGTTCTCGAACAGGATCTTGTTCTTCGCATTCTCGGGCGGTTCGCCGTTGACCTTGTCCACTTTCACCAGCGCGACATAACGTTCGCCGTCCTTCGGGGTGCGTATCTCACCATCGATCGAATCGCCAGTGTGCAGGTTGAAGCGGCGAATCTGGCTGGGGCTTACATAGATGTCATCCGGACCGGCCAGGTATGAGGTGTCCGGCGAGCGCAGGAAGCCGAAACCATCCGGGAGGATTTCCAGCGTGCCATCGCCGAAGATGCTTTCGCCTTTTTTAGCATGGCTTTTCAGCAGCGCGAACATCACATCCTGCTTGCGCATCCGGTTGGCGTTTTCTATTTCATTGGCCGTAGCCATTTCAACGAGTTCAGTGACGTGTTTGGTTTTTAGGTCGGATAGGTGCATAGCGATGCGAGAGTGGTGATTGAAAGAAAGGTGATTGGAAAATACTGAATGAAAGGGGTTGAGTCGGGTGAAAGATGTTCACCCGCATGGCCTGGAGCGTGTTCGCTTTTATGTTTTAGTTGTTGGGGCGAAGCTGGAGAGGCGATGCGGGTGAGACAGTAAACGGATTAAATGTGGCTGTCAATAAAAGCTGTTAATTGGGATTTCGACAATGCGCCGACCTTGGTGGCGGCAATATCGCCATTTTTGAACAACATCAGGGTCGGAATGCCGCGTATGCCAAACTTTGCGGGGGTTTGCTGGTTCTCGTCCACATTCAGTTTGGCCACCGTCAGTCGGCCGGCATATTCCTTGGAAACTTCTTCCAGAATAGGCGCGATCATGCGGCAGGGACCGCACCACTCTGCCCAGTAATCCACCAGCACCGGCAGGGGCGCCTGCACGACTTCGGCATCAAAAGTGGCATCGGAAACGTAATGTATATGTTCGCTCATGGTTTGTTCTCGCTATTGTGAGGGTTGTTTTTTAGAATGCAACTGGCGACAGGTTGGGATGGGTCGCTGTATTTCATGTACATCCTAACCAAAAACGGCTTTGCTGTGAAGTGAATTAATTATTACCAGCTCTGTTAAAATACCACGTTGTTGATAAATGGAGTTCCACCATGACCTACGTTGTTTCCGAATCTTGCATCAAATGTAAATACACCGACTGTGTGGATGTGTGCCCAGTGGACTGTTTCCATGCCGGACCGAATTTCCTGGTGATCGATCCCGATGAGTGCATCGATTGTACCTTGTGTGTGGCGGAATGCCCGGTAGAGGCGATCTATGCCGAGGATGATCTGCCTGCTGACCAGCACCATTTCATTGCGCTGAATGCCGAGTTGTCCAAAGTCTGGAAAGTCATCGTCGAAAAGGTCGACGCCCCCGCCGATGCCGATGAGTGGGCCAAGGTTAAGGATAAGCTGAAACTCCTTGAACGCTGAGAGACCTTTTCACAACTACGGCGTTCGTGACGTTGTGCAGGGGTTTCATTGAGTTCTGCTTTTTATAAAAAAGTAGCAAACCATATTCTGTCCTGCCAAGTGCAGGACTTGCCCGATCTGCGCGGGGCAACGATCCTGTTGCCCAATTACCATGTTGCCCAGCCGCTGGCGCAAGCGTTAATGCAAGCAGCAAAGTTGAACCAATTTCAATGCGAAGGCGAGACAAGGCGGCAACGAGCGAACGACGCTGACAGTGCAAGTAGCACGGCGATAACCAGCGACTTGCCCGCTTGCGGGCTTAGTCGAATGGCTAGTGGTTCCATCAGGAGTGAGCGAGGAAGCCAACGCAGTATCACCGAAGCAGTGGAATTGGGTGCGTTGTTGCTGCCGCAGATGGTCACGCTCAGCGACTGGGCGCTATCCATCCCGCTAGCCACCCCTATCCAACCCGACACCCAGCGCATCACCGCCTTGTATCAGGCGTTGCGCGAGCGGCGCTGGTTTGCCGATGCCGATCTGTGGAGTCTGTCGCGGGAATTGCTGGGTTTGATGGATGACCTGACCCGTCACCATGTCGCATTGCCGGAATCCGAAACCGAGTTTTCCGAGCAGCTTGCCAAGGCTTATCAGGCGCGCAGCGGACAGGCGATGCAGTTCGAGGCACGCGTGGTGCATGAGCTATGGTACGCGATGGCGGCGGGCAACGAACTGGACAGCGTGCGCGCATATCAGCAGCGGCTGGCCCGGTTGGCGCAGCAGGTGGATAGGCCGCTGTACGTATTGCTGACCTCGGATCTCGCGGCACCGGAAGCGTATTTTCTGGAAGCCTGCTGCGCGCGCGTCGCCGTCACGGTTTTTGATCTGCGCAAGATGGTGGTCGATGCGCCGGACTGCGCGCTGCTGTCCCGCTCATTGCAACACGCTGCGGAAAGTGCCGATCTGCGCAGCGATGCCGCAATGCTGCAAAATCAACCCGATGCCGCATTGTCCCGGCGCCTGCGCCTGTTCGGCGCGCACAGCCTGGAACAGGAGGCGCGTGCCGCCGAGGTGCAGGTGCGGCGCTGGCTGCTGGCGGGCAAGCAGAACATCGCCCTCGTCGCGCAAGACCGTCTGGTGGCGCGCCGCGTGCGCGCCCTGCTGGAGCGCGCCGGGGTGCTGGTGCGCGACGAGACCGGCTGGACGTTTTCCACGCTGGCCGTAAGCACGGTACTGATGCGCTGGCTGGATGCGCTGCAAAGTGATTTTTATTATCAGGATCTGCTCGATCTGCTCAAGTCTCCGTTCATCTTTGCCGACCAGGAGGCGAGTACGCGCAAGCAGGCGGTATATCAGCTCGAACAACTGGTGCGCAAACACGGAGTGGCTTCGCACCTCGATGCATTTCTTGATCTGGCGCACGGTGAGAACGAAGTGCAGGTGGCGCTGGCGCGAGTGCGGCAGGCGGCGGATACCTTGCGCAGAAACAGCGACACACTGGGCGGTTGGCTGCGCGCGCTGGACGACAGCTTGTCTATCCTCGGCGTGTTGCAAGGTCTGGCGGCGGATGAGGCGGGTGCGCAGTTGTTGCAGGCGCTGCAAACCTGGCGGCAGGAACTGGCGTCGGTCAGCACACGATTCAGCCGCGCCGAATGGCGCCACTGGCTGGCGCAACAACTCGATGCGAATACCTTCCGCGATAGCAGCATCGACAGCCCGGTGATGATCACGCACTTGGCCGCCACGCGCTGGCGCAGTTTCGACGCGGTGCTGCTGCTCGGCAGCGATTCCGCGCATTTGCCGAGTACCGACAACGGCAGTGTGTGGTTCAACGACGCGGTGCGCAACACGCTCGGTCTGCCGACACGCGAAACTCATCTGGCACAGCAGCGCGACGACCTGCTCGCGCTGCTGGCCATGAACGACACCGTGCTGGCCACATGGCAGGCCAGCAAAAGCGGCGAGAAAAATCTGCTGAGCCCTCATTTCGAAATGCTGCGCGCGCTGCATGAGCTGGCTTACGGCGATGATCTGGCGGAACGCGAGTTGGGTGTGCTGCTGGAAGGTGCACAGCTACGCGCCGCCGATATGCCCTTGCCGGACGAGGCGGCCATGCCCGCGCCAGCTGTGCCGCACAGCCTGATCCCAAGCCGCATTTCAGCCAGCGGTTACAACAGTCTCGTTGCCTGCCCGTACCAGTTCTATGCGCGCCATATCCTGCGCCTCAACGAACTGGACGAGGTGCGCGAGGGCGTGGAGAAGCGCGATTACGGCGAGTGGGCGCATGAAATCTTGCATCGCTTTCATCAGCAGTTTCCGGTGCTGGTCGAACACACACGCGCTGAGTTGGAAGAGGCATTGCAGAAAATCAGCAGCGAGGTGTTTGCGCCGACGGTGGAACGCGACTATCTGGCGCGCGCCTGGCTGCTGCGCTGGCAACAGGCGATCCCCGCCTATCTGGATGCACAGCTAAAAAGTGAAGCGGAGGGTTGGCGCTACCAAAATGGCGAAGTGCCGTTTGAATTGCCGTTGACCGGCGAGTTGACCCTGCACGGACGCATAGACCGCGTGGATGTGCAGACTCAGGCAGAAGGCGCGGTGAAGGTGCTGGACTACAAGATGATGGATGCGACCCGGCTGCGCAACAAGCTCAAGGAGCCGGGCGAGGATGTGCAACTGGCCTGCTATGCCCATGTGTACGAGGCCGACGAGGCAGCCTTCATCAGCATCGAAAAAGACAGGGTGATTGCAATTGCGCCACAGGATTTGCCGGAACTGGCGCAGGCCAACATTGAGAGACTGCTGGCGGTGTTTGCGCAGATGCGCGAAGGCGCTGCCATGCCTGCGCACGGCGTGGATGAGGCTTGTTTGTATTGTGAGATGCGCGGCTTGTGCCGCAAGAGTGACTGGAGCGCCGGGTGATGGATAATCATACCGCCCTCGATCCCCGGCACAGCGTCGTCGTGGAAGCCTGTGCGGGCAGCGGCAAGACCTGGCTGCTGGTGTCGCGCATCGTGCGCCTGCTGCTCGCTGGCGTGAAGCCCGGCGAGATACTCGCGATCACCTTCACGCGCAAGGCCGCGCAGGAGATGCAGGCGCGCTTGCACGAGTGGCTGCACCTGCTTGCGGTGCAGGACGACGATGCTGTGCGCCAATTCCTGCGCGAACGCGCCCTCGATGATATCGACGATGCTTTGCTGGCAAAATCGCGCGGCCTGTACCGCGACGCACTGCTGGCGCAACCGGCCATCACGATCAACACCTTTCACGGCTGGTTCATGCAGATCATTCAGCGCGCACCGCTGAACGCCGGGGTGCCGGTCGGCATGCAACTGCTGGAGCGCACTTCGGCGTTGCGTGATGAGGCGTGGCAGGCGTTTGCCGACAGCCTGCGCGCCGCGCCCGATGGCGAAACGGCGCAGTTCACGCAATGGCTGTTCACCGAATACGGCCTGTATAGCACTCGCGCGCTGCTGGAAAATTTTGTGCACAAGCGCGCCGAGTGGTGGGCATACACTCAGGGCCAGAAAGATGCAGTGGAGTGGGCATCGGAACAGTTGTGCAATGAACTTGAAGTGGATTTGGATGCTGACCTGATTGCCGACGCTTGTGCCGATTCGGCTCTGCAAGCCTCCGTGCAAGCCTTTGCGCAAGCGCTGGCGACGGGCACGGAGACACAGTGCGGCCAAGCCGACAAGTTGCAAGCTGCCTGGGAACTGGCTGATCCCCAGCAGCGCTTTGCAGCATTGTCGCTTGCGCTATACACCCAGGCTGACGAACCGCGCAGTTTCAAACCGACCAAAAAACAGAATGCGGAAACTTTTCTGTTTGCGCGCGACGTGTTGTTCGACAAGCTGCAAGCCGTGCGCGATGCCTTGACCGAACTCGAAGCGTTGCGCATGAACCAGGCCGCGCTGCATTGCGGCGCGGCGCTGCTGGAGCACTACCAGGAATTGAAGCTGCGCTCACAGCAGATGGATTTTACCGATCTGGAATGGCAGGTGTGCCGCATGCTCAACCAGGGCGATTGCGCCGAGTACATGCAATACAAGCTGGACAGCCGCTACCGGCACGTGCTGCTGGACGAGTTTCAGGACACCAACCCGTTGCAGTGGCAGATATTGCAAGCGTGGTTCGCCGCGTCGGCGGCCGTGGACTCGCGGCCCACCGTGTTTGTGGTGGGCGACCCCAAACAATCCATCTACCGCTTCCGCCGCGCCGATGCGCGCCTGTTCGGCGAGGTGCGCGGATTTCTGCAGCGCGAATTCGGCGCGCATCACCTCACGCAGAACGAGACGCGGCGCAACGCCCCGGTGGTGCTGGCTGCGGTGAACGGCGTATTTTCCGGACATCCGGATGGCTTCGTGGATTTCGACGAGCACGTTGCTCATCACCAAGACTTGCCAGGTCATGTGGATGTGTTGCCGCTGGCCGTGGCAGCAGCAACACTCCCTCTCACGCTTGCGGGAGAGGGTTGGGGAGAGGGTCTGCGCAATCCGCTCACCACGCCGCGTGCAGAAGAACAAAGCGGTGCGCGCGAAATTGAAGCCGAGCAATTCGCCGCGCACATCGCCGACATCGTCGCGAACTGGAGCGTGCAGGACGAAAAGCTTTTGATGGAACCACTAGCCATTCGACTAAGCGAGCAAACAACGCTCGTTAAGTCGCTGGTTATGTCCGGGCACCCGGACGATGGCAAACTGCGCCGCGCCGAGTACCGCGACATCATGGTGCTGGTGCGCAAGCGCACGCACCTGCGCGTGTACGAACACGCCTTGCGTGCACGCCACATTCCATTTTTAACCTCGCGGCGCGGCGGCCTGCTCGACACGCTGGAAGCGGAAGACATCCAGGCGCTGCTGACTTTCCTGATCACACCATTCGCCGATCTCGAACTGGCGCAAGCGTTGCGCTCGCCACTGTTCGCGTGTTCGGATGAGGATTTGATGTCAATAGCAGGAGCGGGGAACCGGGATCAAGGATTCGGGATCAAGGATTCGGGATCAAGGAGCGAGGAGGTTTTACCTAAATCCTTAATCCCGCATCCTGAATCCTGGTGGCATCGCCTGCAACACCTCGCTGAACCATCGCCTGCGCTGCAACGCGCCCATCGCCTGCTGCGCGACTGGCTGGCACTTGCCGACAAACTGCCGGTGCATGACCTGCTCGACCGCATCTATTTTGAAGGCGACCTGCTGCATCGTTATGCGGCGGCGCTGCCTGCCGAGCTGCACGAGACAGTGCGCGCCAACCTGCAAGCCTTCATGGAAATCGCGCTCAATGTGGATGCCGGGCGCTATCCCAGCCTGCCGCGCTTCCTCGCCGAGCTGCGCGAATTGCGCGCGGCGGAAAACGAATCGCCGGACGAGGGCAAAGTGGGCGAGGTCGGCAACGCGCTGCGCATCTACACCGTGCATGAGGCCAAAGGCCTGGAAGCGCCGATCGTCTGGCTGCTGGATGCCAACGACACACAGCA
>JADGRM010000107.1 GCA_017880945.1 Gallionella sp.
GCGACGGTGGCCACGCCGTTGTAGATGCCGTCCAGCAGCAGGCCTTGCACCGCTTGCGGCAGGCCGCCCAGCAGCGGCACCAGCGCAGTCTCGCGCAGCCAGGTGAACAGTGCGGCGATGCCGGTTTGCAGCGGCTGGCCAAAGATGAATATGCCCTGGAACAGCAGATACATCACGGCGAAGAAGATCGGCAGCCCCAGCCACGGATGCAGTATCACGCTATCCAGTTTTTCGGTGAGGTTGTCCGACAGCCGCGCGGGGACTTGCACGGTATGCTTCAGCACGCGCGCCATTTCCGTTTCGAGATGTCCGTCCTGTTCCAGCTGGCTGCGCAGATGCTCCGCCATGCCGGGCGTGGGGTAACGCAATGCTTTGGTGATGGCTTGCAGCGCTTCGGGATAGCCGCTGCCGTATTTTGCGCTGAGCAGGAAGATCGGCATTTCCAGCAGCGCGGACATTTTTGCCACATCGACGCTGATGCCGAATTTCTTCGCTTCGTCTGCCATGTTGAGCATCACCACGATGTTCAGGTCGAGCTGCTTGAGTTGCAGCAGCAGACTCATCTGGCGTTCGATCTGCGTGGTGTTGACGATGACCAGTGCGAGGTCGGGGACGTTGTCGTGCAGGAAGTGGCGCACCACCTGTTCGTCGTCGGAAAAGCCGTGCAGGTCGTAGATACCGGGCAGATCGATGATCTCCACCATGCCTTCGCCCAGCAATATCTTGCCGCTGAGCAGTTCGACCGTGATGCCCGGCCAGTTGCCGACGCGCGCAGCGCCGCCGGTCATGCGGTTGAACAGCGTGGATTTGCCGGTGTTGGGCATACCGAGCAAAGCAATACGTTTCATCTCAAATTGCCCATTAGATTATTCGTGCTTTGTAGGAGCCCGATTTATCGGGCGATCCAGAAACATCGCGCAATGAATTGCGCTCCTACGGGTGCCCGGCCAAAAGTTTTTCGGACAATTGCGTTTTCTTTCGAGTGGATTAACGCGGTTCATAATTTTTCCACGCTGATTTTTGCCGCTTCACTGCGCCGCAGCATGACGTCGGTGGTGCCGATGCGCACTTGCAGGGGGCCGGAGAAGCTGGCTTTGCGGATCATCTCGATCTGTTTTCCAGTGCGGAAGCCCAGGGCGAGCAGGCGCAGGTGAAGTGCTTCTTCGGCATGTATCGAGGCGATAGTGGCTATATCGCCGGGATGCAGCGCGGCAAGGGTTGTTGCAGACATGATGATGGCTTAATTCAAAAGTGAGGGCATTATTTCACAGTCGTGTGACTTTTGTCGCGCAGCCCTTTGGGGTGCGGCCTTAATACGGTAGAATGCCTCCTTTATTTTTTCAGCCAAGCAAAGAATGGTGAGTCCGGGAATGATAAGCAAAGGGAAAATGATCACAGGCAGTATGGTTGCAATCGTCACCCCGATGCAGGAAGACGGCAGCCTCGATATGGCGGCGTTCCGCGGACTGATCGATTTTCACATCGCGCAGGGCACGGATGGCATCGTGGTGGTCGGCACGACCGGTGAATCGCCCACCGTGAACGTGGAAGAACACGAGTTGCTGATCGCCGAGGCGGTAAAGCACGCTGCCAAGCGCATACCGATCATCGCCGGAACCGGCGCGAATTCCACCAAGGAGGCCATCGAGCTGGCGTCCTTTTCGAAAAAGGCCGGCGCTGATGCTTCGCTGACGGTGGTGCCCTATTACAACAAGCCGACCCAGGAAGGTTTGTATCTGCACTTCAAGGCCATTGCCGAGGCGGTGGATATGCCGCACATCCTGTACAACGTGCCGGGACGCACCGTGGCCGACATGAACAACGACACGGTGCTGCGCCTGGCGCAGATTTCCAACATCGTCGGCATCAAGGATGCGACCGGCAACATCGAGCGCGGCAGCGATCTGTTGCAGCGCGCGCCGAAAGATTTTGCGGTATACAGCGGTGACGATGCCAGCACGCTGGCGTTGATGCTGCTCGGCGCGCACGGCACGATCTCGGTGACGGCGAACGTCGCGCCCAAGTTGATGCACGAGATGTGTGTCGCCGCGCTGAACGGCGAGGTCGCCAAGGCGCGCGAGATCAATTTCCGTTTGCTCGGCTTGCATCGCAACCTGTTCGTCGAAGCCAACCCGATCCCGGTGAAGTGGGCGGTGGCGCGCATGGGCAAGATGAAGAACACGTTGCGCCTGCCGCTCACCCCTTTGTCGCCATCCGCATACCCGGTGGTCGAGGAAGCGATGCGTCAGGCTGGTGTGCTTTAGCAGGGCGTTGAAAAACTACTGATGAAACGACTAGCCATCTGACTAAGTTGGTAAACTACATCAACTAAGTCATTGGTTATGCGAGGCGATGATGCTGCGTTGGAAACCGTCGAAAAATGCTCATTTACTTTGTGTAAACTCCGCTTTTTCGCCAATTTCCGCCTTGCCTGATCGCCTCTCGCTACGTTTTTCAATACCCTGCGAGTGAATTCTTGAATTAATCATGTCGTACAGCCGGAGAGAAACAATGAAATTTTTGCAGATCGGGATTACCAGCGCGGTGCTGGTTTCGTTGGTGAGTTGCAGCACGCTGGGAGCCGACGGCAAGCGTATCGATTACGGTGCTGCTGCATCGAAAGTGCCGACGCTTGAAGTGCCGCCTGACCTGACCACGCTCGGCGGTAGCGACGATCGCTACAAGATGCCGGGAGAGGGTGGAGCGGTCGCGACCTATTCGGATTACAGCAAGGGTGGTGCTGCGCAAAGCGGTGGTGCCGGTGCGATATTGCCGGAGATACCGGGTGTGCGCCTGGAACGCAACGGTGCGCAGCGCTGGTTGCAGATCAGCGACAAGCCGGAAAATGTCTGGCCTTTGGTCAAAGAGTTCTGGATAGATAACGGACTGAAAATCAAGAAAGAAGAGCCGGCGGCAGGCGTGATGGAAACCGATTGGGTGGAAAATCGGGCCAAAATCCCGAATGCAAACTTTCGAAATGATAGCGAGCAACGGCTCGACGACAAGGTCTATTCTGTTGGTGAGAGCGACCAATATACCACTCGTCTGGAGCGCGGCAAGGACGGAGCGAGTACCGAGGTATATATCACCCAACGCGGCATGGAAGAAATGTTTTCCAGTGACAAGAAGGTCTCGCAGTGGCAAGCGCGCGGTAATGATCCCGAGAAGGAAGCGATCATGCTGCAGCGCCTGATGGTGCGTTTTGGCAGCAGCGAAGCCCGGGCGGCCGATGCATTGAAGGCGACGGCTGCGAGCCCGGTGGCGGCAGCCAGTGCGGTGCCTGCGGCCAGTCCGGTCAGTGCGCCAGAGCCGGCGGGGACGGCCAGCCTGCGCGAGATTGCCGATGGTAAGACCATCATCGTGGTGAACGATGCGTTCGACAGATCCTGGCGCAGAGTGGGACTGGCTATCGAAAGCGCGGGTTTGGCCGTGGAAGACAAGGATCGCGAAAAGGGTGTCTACTACCTGCGCCCGATCAAAATGGAGTACGGTTGGCTGGACAAGTTGAAGTTCTGGAAGAGCAACGAAGATACCCTCAGGCACTATCGCGTGTATGTCAAGGATGGCGGGACATCGTGCGAAGTGTCTATCGCCGATCAGAACGGTGCAAGCAACAAGGCAAGCAAACAGATGCTTGAGGCGATGTTTAAAAACATCAGTAAACAGTGAAGTGAGAATTCAGTCCCATGCGTTTTGCTTCTTTGGGTAGCGGTAGCGAAGGTAACGCGCTACTGGTCGCAGTCGGTCGGACGCAAGTGCTGATGGACTGCGGCTTTGGATTGCAGGACACCGTCACGCGTCTGGCGCGTCTGGGTGTTTCCCCCGAACAATTGAGCGGCATTGTCGTCACGCACGAACACGGTGATCATGTCAGCGGTGTGGCACGTCTGGCGCGTAAATTCAATCTGCCGGTTTGGCTCACGCACGGCACGTTGCGCAGTCAGGAGAAAGCCTTTTCTGATATTGCCAACATCCGGGAAATCGATCCCCAACTGGCGTTCGCGATCGGCGACATCGAGATCATCCCTTACTCAGTCCCGCACGATGCTGCCGAGCCGGTGCAATTCGTGTTCAACGATGGAACGCGGCGGCTGGGCGTATTGACCGATACCGGATGCAGTACGGCGCATATCGAACAGACGCTGAGCGGCTGCGATGCTTTGGTATTGGAGTGCAATCACGATGCTGAAATGCTGATGAACAGCGATTACCCGTACAGCCTGAAGCAGCGTGTGGGCGGGCGTTTCGGGCACCTGAACAATCAGGAAGCCGCCGGCATCTTGGCCAGGCTGGATGCGACCCGGTTGCAGCACCTGGTCGCCGCGCATCTCAGCCGCAGGAACAATACGCCGGCACTTGCCGTGCGTGCGTTGAGCGTCGCGGCTGCGTGCGAAGAAAGCTGGGTGGGCGTGGCAACGCAGGAAGACGGCTTTGCCTGGCGCGAAATCGGCTGAATATCGGGACGATGGAAATAATAAAGCCGACTTGCGTCGGCTTTATTTATTGCTTAAATTGCGGCTGGATTACTTCTTCATTGCGTCAGCTGCAGCAGGAGCGGCAACAGGGGCAGCAACAGGGGCAGAGGCAGCCTCTGGTGCGGCTACAGGAGCCGGAGTAACAACTACAGCAGCAGTGGATTCAGCCTTTTTACCACAAGCGGTCAAAGCAAGAGCCAGCAGAGCAGCAACAAGAGCGGTACGTTTCATTTTAATTTCCTTGAGGGTTGAAAGTTGAGGGGCACAAATATTTGCCCGTATTTTAATGCACCCCAAACAAAAAAATGGGAATGCACCCAAAATCGAGGGCGGCGCATTCTATCAGTTAACTAAAGGAAATCCAACGGATTTTAAACTTTCTTTTCTATAAACCCAGCTTGGTGGAGGATATGGCCGGGTGGGAAGACGTCCATATCTCCATAAAGCGCGATTTCAAGGCGCGCGCGTTTTCAGGGTCATGCTGTGCAAGGATGCCGCGCGGGTCGTCAAAGTGGAAACGGCGCACATAATGCGCATCGTCCGCGACAGAAAACGGCTCGGAGATATACTGCAGATTCTTCGGTGTCTGAAAGATGAACATGCTGGTGCCGAATTGGCGCAGCAGCAGCATCATGCGCGGACATAGCGTGGACAGGTATTGCGTGTCGTGAGTCAGCACGAACAGCCGGTGGGCGGGGCTGGCGAGCAGGAAATTGCGCAGTATCGAGTAACGCGCTTCGGTGTTGAACCCCATTCCATCGTAATTTTTCTCGAATAGATACAGGTTGTGCTGCGCCAGTTCACACAGCGTATCGAGCGCGGCGATATAGTCCACGATGCCGTCCAGCCCGGTATGTTTTAACAGATCATTATTCATGAACTACCCCTAAAGTTCAGACGGGAGAAATATAACCGTCCAGATACCACTGGTAAAGCAGCTCGATCAACTCGGTCGTGCAGTCCGGCAAGGCAGGCGATTCGCGTTCATCTGCCAATGTGCGCAACAGGGGATAGTCGCGCTCATTCACCCGGTGTTCTTCACCGTTCATGAATATCCAGCCGGCATGACATAGCATCTGGCTCTTCAGGTCGAGCTGTACGCCACGCTTTTGTACCGCCAGCCCGAATTTGGCCAGACCCAGCGGCCGTTCGGGCGCGTCGAAAAAAATATGCGGCTTGGGTTCGCTCAAGTAGCAGCCGAGAAAATTGGCGATGTCTTCCTTGTCCCAGCGTACTTGCTTGATGGCTTTTTCCGTCTGCTGCAGCATTGCCGCGCTGATTTCGGAAGGATGCTTCTGCGTCTTCAGATCGGGGTCGGCGTACATGCCGTCCACGGTTATCCTGTCCTGCAGATACACCAGGAATTGCTCGGCCAGTTCCTGATAGGCGGGCGTGCGGAAGCCGATGGAATAAGTCATGCAGTCGTCTTCGGCGATGCCGTTGTGAGCATAGTGCGGCGGCAGGTACAGCATGTCACCGGCTTCCAAAACCCATTCCTGCTCGACCCGGAAATCGCGCAGGATGCGCAGCGGTGCGCCAACGATCAGGCTGCGATCCGCCTGCGCGGAAATCTGCCAGCGGCGATGCCCCGAACCCTGCAGCAAAAATACGTCGTAGGAGTCAAAGTGCGGCCCGACACCCCCGCCCTTGGGCGCGTAGCTCACCATCAGATCGTCCAGCCGCGTGTGGGGAATGAAGGAAAAATGTTTGAGCAGTGCGGCTGCCTCGGGAAGATGATGATTCACGCCCTGCACCAGCACCGTCCACTGGGCCTTGCCCCCTTTGGTTTTACCAAGGCGATTGAAATCTTGCGGCTCGAACGGTGCCTGTTGCAAATCGAATCGGCCGCGTTGCTGCGTCACCAGCCGTGCCTGCACGTCTTCGGTGCAGGCCAGCTCGATCAACTGCTGCGGGTCTAGCAGTCCGCCGAATACCGGAAAGGCCTGACGGATCAGCAACGGTTTTTTCTGCCAGTAGTCGCGCAGAAACTCGTTGACGGTCAGTCCTCCGAGCAGGGAAAGATTGTTTTTCATTGCGTGGATTATAGCCGCCCTATGTCCGCTATGGACATGACCAAAATACTTTTATAACGTGGCCGAAAAGTGTTTAAAATGCGGCACAGGGGGAAACATCAATGCTATTTTTTCAGCTTACTACCGGAATAGAAGCACCGCACTTCGAGTTGCCTGATTCCGAGATGCAGACTTTCAGTCTTGCATCACTGCAAGGCAATAAGAATGTCGTGCTGTATTTCTATCCCAAGGACGACACACCGGGCTGCACCCTGGAGGCCAACGAGTTCAGCGATCTCGAAGAAGAATTCGCCAAATTCGACACCGTCGTGATCGGTGTCAGCCGCGATGATTGTCTCAGTCATGCATCGTTCCGCGACAAGTACGGCCTGTCGGTATTGCTGCTCTCCGATCCCGATGCGCGTGTCTGCAAACGCTATGGGGTGATGTATGAGAAGGAAGTCGACGGGCAAAAGAAATTGTCCATCAAGCGCTCCACGTTCGTGATCGATAAACACGGCAAGTTGCGTCATGTCATGTACGGCGTGCAGGCACACGGACATGCGCAGGAAATTCTCAATTTGATAAAGGATATGAAATGAAAATCGCCAAAGACACGGTTGTTTCGCTGAACTACGAATTGTTCGATTCGACCGGCGAATTGCTGGAGAAAGTCGAAGAGCAGATCAGCTACCTGCATGGCGGCTACGATGGCATCTTTCCGCTGGTCGAAGAAGCACTGCACGGCAAAAGCGTCGGTGACAAAATCAGCGTGACCATGCAGCCCGATGACGCCTTCGGCGAATACGACCACAGTCTGGTCGAAGTCGAGTCGCGCAGCTCATTCCCGAAAGAAGTCGCTGTCGGTATGCAATTCGAAGGCGCACCGGAGGCTTCGGACGATGAAGATTTCATACTCTTCACCGTGGTGGATGTGACCGACGACGAAGTGACGGTGGACGGCAATCATCCGCTGGCGGGCAAGACGCTTACTTTCAACTGCACCGTGGCCGGTGTGCGTCAGGCTACCGCGGAAGAACTGGAACATGGTCATGTGCATGAGCCCGGCGGGCACATCCACTAAAAA
>JADGRM010000108.1 GCA_017880945.1 Gallionella sp.
CGACATTCTCATCATTGCCAGCTACGCCATGTATTCCGAAATGGAGCTGCAAAAATTCCATCCCCAACTCGTCTACGTGGACGAGCATAACCGCATCATCGCGCAACGCGAACAGATTCCGGTGCAGGCAGCCTAGTAGCAGGTTGATGGTTAAATCAGGTTAGCCGTGGTTCACCAGCGTCCTTGCCCTTTTAATCATTAGCTGTGAATGATCGGGATGGTTTTGAAAGAAGGAAATGCTTTTCTGGACGCCTTGGCTATGTCGGCCAGCGTATATTCGTCGAGTACGCCCAGAAAGCTGGCCTGCGCATTGAATATGACTGACTTAAGACTGCAGGAACGGGTGATTACGCATTGATCCGTGGCAGGATTGAAACATTCAAGCAGATCAAAATCGGGTTCGGTTGATCGCACCACCTCTCCAATCAGAATCTCTTTCGCGGGACGGGCGAGTTTGAGTCCGCCGTGCCTTCCCCTTGTTGTCAGTATGTGGCCGTTCAATCCTAAATTGTGTACCACTTTGACGAGATGGTTGCGAGAAATCTTGTAAAAATCTGCCAGTTCAGTGATTGTCACGTTTTCATCTTCCCTGTTGGCAAGATAAAGCAGGACGCGCAGCGAATAATCGGTGTACATGGTCAAACGCATTTCATACCTTTCCGGGTTGACGGAATATTAAAAAACTACAGCGGTGGCGATCTTTGTGTTGGGAGACCATATCCCAATGTCCATCACCACTCGGCCGCTTGCAAATTTTGTATTGTCGCCGGTTTCCGGCCTGTCTGAGCGCTCCTCGTCACAATTATTTACACCTTATTAAGGCATTACTCTTGACAGGGTTGTTAACGGACAATAAGATGTATTTAGGATATATATTATAACCGTGTTCTTATAAAGTAAAGCGGTCCGAATATACCTCCTAAGGAGGCATTTATACAATTGCCGGATCATTCCGGCTGTAATCAAAATAATTTGGAGAGTCGAATTGAGTCTGTATAGCGAAATTGGTGGGGAAGGTGCTGTTAACGCTGCGGTGGATATTTTTTATCGCAAGGTTTTGAAGGATGATCGTATCAAGCGATTCTTCGAGGGTGTCGATATGAATAAACAGGCAGCCAAGCAAAAAGCCTTTTTGACGATGGCCTTCGGTGGACCACACAATTACTCGGGCGCGGATATGAGAAAAGGCCATGCACATCTCGTGGCTCGGGGTCTTAACGATACACATTTTGACGCTGTGATGGAGCACCTTGGTGCCACGCTGACAGAACTTAAGGTGCCGGGGAATTTGATTGCTCAAGCCGCTGCAATAGCTGAAAGTACGAGAAAAGACGTTCTGGGCAAGTAAGTCCAAGCACCCATGTCCAAGGTTATTTATGGGGGGCAGTCATATGAGTGCGGGGAAAGCTCGATTCTCGATTGTTTGACTGCCCAAGGTGTTCCTGTACCTTCCTCTTGCCGCTCCGGGGTTTGCCAGACCTGCATGATGCGCGTGGTCGAGGGCGAGGTGCCAGAGAAGGCCAAGGCAGGGTTGAAGCCGACCCTCGCTGCCCAGAATTATTTCCTGGCTTGTTCCTGTTATCCGGAAAATGACGTCGAGGTCGTATTGCCGGAGGCGGGGTTAGGCAAACTTGAGGCCAGGGTTACCAGTGTCGAATATCTCAATGGCGACATTCTCGGCATCAGGCTCAAACCTTCCCGACTCTTCGAATATAAGGCAGGGCAGTTCATCAATTTGTTCAAGGACGAAATCACAGCGCGCTGCTATTCATTGGCGAGCGTTCCGGCACTTGACGAGGAACTCTTTCTAAACGTGAGGAAAGTCCCAAGCGGCCTGGTGAGCGGTTGGGTTTTTTCGAGTCTCAAGGTGGGGGACGCCATCACGATTTCAGAGGCTTCCGGCGATTGTTTTTACGTCCCAGGCAATTCGGAGCAGGATATTCTACTCATTGCGACCGGCTCCGGTCTCGCCCCATTGTATGGCATCATCCGTGACGCGCTATTGAGCGGTCATCAAGGCAAACTCAGTCTTTACCATGGAAGCTATAACACGGATGGGTTTTATCTGGTCGAGGAATTGAGGAGGCTTGCGCAGACTCATCCCAACTTCAATTATGTTCCATGCATATCCGAAGGGGAGGCCAAGGCAGGGTACGCGCCAGGGATGGTTTTGGATATTGCACTGGCTGACAATCCTGATCTCTCCGGCTGGCGTGTTTTTTTATGCGGTAATCCGAACATGGTCAATACGGCCAAGCAGCAGACCTTCTTTGCGGGCGCTTCCATGCGCGACATTTTCGCCGATCCTTTCTAGCTCGCCCTCTTTATTAACCAGAATCCTCCCCGTTTACTTGGCGACAACGTTGATCGCGCAATTATGCGTACCAATCCAACATCAGGGCACTTCCCATTCAATTTGTCCTGTTTGTTTCATTGACCGATCGAGTGTTCGCAGGTAGGATTGCGCGTTTTGTTGTTTAGCGGATCGATTACTTATGCGTCGAAAATTGATTGCCGGAAATTGGAAGATGCACGGGACACTGGCCCAGAATGCCGGGTTGCTGGATGCGGTGCGTGGCGGGATGGTTGCGATGCCGGGTGTCGATTGCGCGGTTTGTGTGCCGTTCCCTTATCTGGCCCAGGCTCAGCAGAGGTTGTCTGGTAGCAATGTGCAATGGGGTGCGCAGGATGTGCATCAGCTGGACAAGGGGGCATACACAGGCGAGGTATCTGCCGGGATGTTGCGCGATTTCGGTTGTAGCTATGTGATCGTCGGGCATTCAGAGCGCCGCGCTATTTATGGCGAAAGCAGTCATCTGGTGGCCGAGAAGTTTTTGGCGGCACAGCAGGCGGGGTTGACCCCTATCCTGTGTGTCGGCGAATCGCTGGAGCAACGCGAAAGCGGAGTGACCGAGAATGTGGTTGCAGAACAATTGGATGCGCTGATCCAAATGGGTGGAGTGCAGGCATTACGCAAAGCGGTGCTGGCTTACGAGCCGGTTTGGGCGATCGGTACCGGGAAAACCGCGACTTCCGCGCAGGCACAGGCGGTGCATGCCTTTATCCGGCAGCGGGTTGCATCTCAGGATGGTCAAATAGCCTCCGGGTTGTGTATACTCTATGGCGGCAGTGTGAAGGCGAATAACGCGGCGGAGCTGTTTGCGATGCCGGATATCGATGGTGGCTTGATCGGCGGCGCTTCTCTGGTGGCCGAAGAGTTTCTGGCGATATGCCGCGCCGGGCAGGTTTAGCGGTTTTTTTTAGTTCCCTTTATCGGAGTTCCGTTTATCAGAGTTCAGAAAATCGGAGTCCCGAATATCGGATTTGATTTGTTAATGTGGGGTAGTGTGTGGAAACATTAGTTTGGGTGGTACACGTTTTGACGGCGATGGTGTTGGTGGGTCTCGTGCTGATGCAGCATGGCAAGGGTGCCGACATGGGCGCGGCGTTTGGCACGGGTTCGGCAGGCAGTCTGTTTGGTTCCAGTGGTTCCGCAAATTTTCTCAGTCGCAGTACGGCAGTGGCTGCGACGCTGTTCTTTATTACCAGCTTGTCGCTGACTTATATTTATTCCCACCCCGCTGAAAAACTCGGGGTGATGGATAAAGTGGATTCGGCTGCCACTCAGGCGGCTCCAGTCGCGCCTGCAATGGTTCCGGCAGACGATTCCAAGTCCAAAGACATTCCAAAATAGGTTTGTAGCGGTATTGCGGTTGTGGTGGAATTGGTAGACACGCAAGCTTGAGGTGCTTGTGCCCGCAAGGGCGTGGGAGTTCGAGTCTCCCCATCCGCACCAGGAATTAAGCCGATGCGTGCGCGTGTCGGCAAATTAGGCGATTCAAAAGTAATGCTGAGTTAACTTAATAACCATAAACAGAGGGGGGCGAGGCCCAATGTTGGAAAATTACTTTCCGGTACTGTTGTTCATCTGTGTGGGCATCGCGATGGGCGTAGTGCCTGTAATGCTGGGAAAGCTGGCAGCTCCCAATCGTCCAGACAGCAAAAAACTCTCTCCTTACGAGTGCGGGTTTGAAGCGTTTGAGGATGCCCGCATGAAATTCGATGTGCGCTATTACCTCGTCGCCATCCTGTTCATCCTGTTCGATCTCGAAATCGCGTTCCTCTTCCCATGGGCGATCGTGCTCAAGGAGATTGGCACCTTCGGTTTTGTCTCAATGATGATATTTTTGGCCATCCTGGTGGTGGGCTTTATCTATGAGTGGATGAAAGGAGCCTTGGAATGGGAATAGAAGGCATCCTTGAGAAAAGTGTCGTCACCACGTCTATCGACACCATCATCAATTACACGCGCACCGGTTCGCTGTGGCCGATGACTTTTGGCTTGGCGTGTTGCGCGGTGGAAATGATGCACGCCGGTGCGGCTCGCTATGATCTGGACCGTTTCGGCGTGGTGTTCCGCCCCAGTCCGCGGCAGTCCGATGTGATGATCGTGGCCGGCACGCTATGCAACAAGATGGCTCCCGCCCTGCGCAAGGTCTACGACCAGATGGCCGAGCCGCGCTGGGTGATCTCGATGGGCTCCTGTGCGAATGGCGGCGGCTATTATCACTATTCCTATTCGGTGGTGCGCGGCTGTGATCGCATCGTGCCGGTGGATGTGTATGTACCGGGCTGCCCGCCGACGGCCGAGGCCCTGCTGTTCGGCATCATACAGTTGCAGAACAAAATCAAACGAACCAATACCATTGCGCGCTAGGACGATGAAATATGGCTGCTGATTTGAGTACTTTGCGTGCGAATTTGACGGGTCTGTTTGGCGATAAGCTGGTCAGCGTGGAAGAAAGATTGGGAGAATTGACCGTCATGGTCAAGTCTGCCGATATGCTGGACGCGCTGAAGCGCCTGCGCGATGAGCCGAAATTGCGCTTCGAGCAAATGATAGACCTGTGCGGGGTGGATTACTCCGCATACGGCAGTGATGTTTCAGAGGGGGGCGCCTATTTTGCATCTGACCTCGCGCCATCCGACACTGCCGCACACCCCCATCGTTTTGCGGTGGTCTATCACCTGCTTTCGGTGACGCATAACGCGCGCTTGCGGGTACGCGTGTTTGCCGGGGAGGATGATTTCCCGGTGCTGCCTTCCGTTGTGGATATATGGCCTTGCGCCAACTGGTACGAGCGCGAGGCATTTGATCTGTTCGGTTTTGTATTCACCGGTCATCCCGATCTGCGCCGTATCCTGACCGACTATGGTTTCGTCGGCAATCCGTTCCGCAAGGACTTCCCGCTGTCCGGCCATGTTGAAATGCGTTACGACCCCGCCCAGCAGCGTGTGATCTATCAGCCGGTCTCGATCGAGCCGCGCGAAGTGACGCCGCGCATCGTCCGCGAAGAAAATTACGCCAGCACTTCCAATAATTCCAGTAATCAGGTTCGTAAACATGGCTGAAATTAAAAACTACACCATGAATTTTGGGCCGCAACACCCGGCTGCCCATGGCGTATTGCGTCTGGTGCTTGAGCTGGACGGCGAGGTCATCGAGCGCGCCGATCCGCACATCGGGTTGCTGCATCGTGCGACCGAGAAGCTTGCCGAGCACAAGACCTTTTTGCAAGCGTTGCCCTATATGGACAGGCTGGATTACGTCTCGATGATGAGCAACGAGCATGCGTATGTGATGGCAGTCGAGAAGCTGGCAGGAATCGAAGTGCCGTTGCGAGCCCAATATATCCGCGTGATGTTCGACGAGATCACCCGCCTGCTGAATCATCTGCTGTGGCTGGGCGCGCACGGGCTGGATATCGGCGCGATGACCGTATTCCTGTATTGCTTCCGCGAACGCGAGGATTTGATGGACGTGTACGAGGCCGCATCCGGTGCGCGTTTGCATGCATCCTACTATCGTCCGGGCGGCGTGTACCGCGATCTGCCGGATAGCATGCCGCAATACCAGGCTTCCAAGATCCACAACGCCGCGGCGGTCAAAAAGCTCAATGAGAATCGCCAGGGATCGCTGCTCGATTTCCTTGAAGACTTCGCCAATCGCTTTCCCAAGTGCGTGGATGAATACGAAACCCTGCTGACCGATAACCGTATCTGGAAACAGCGTACCGTTGGCATCGGCGTGGTTACGCCGGAACGCGCGCTGGCACTGGGTTTTACCGGTCCGATGCTGCGCGGCTCGGGTGTGGAATGGGATTTGCGCAAGAAGCAGCCCTACGAAGTCTATGACCGCATGGACTTCGACATTCCTGTCGGCAAGACCGGTGATACTTACGACCGTTATCTGGTGCGCGTCGAAGAGATGCGCCAGTCCAACCGCATCATTCAGCAATGCATCACCTGGTTGCGCGCCAATCCCGGCTCGGTGATGACAAGCAATTCCAAGTTTGCGCCGCCCAATCGCGAAGCCATGAAGCAGAATATGGAAGAGTTGATCCATCACTTCAAGCTGTTCACCGAGGGCATGCATGTGCCCGCCGGCGAGGCTTATGCAGCGGTGGAGCATCCCAAGGGCGAGTTTGGTATTTATTTGATCTCCGACGGCGCGAACAAACCGTATCGCATGAAGATACGCGCACCGGGTTTTGCGCATATTGCTGCGCTGGACGAGATGGCGCGCGGCCACATGATTGCGGACGTGGTGACCATAATCGGTAGCCAGGACATCGTTTTTGGTGAGGTTGATCGCTAATGCTATCAGAACAAATACAAGTCAAGATCGACCGCGAGTTGAAGAAGTATCCGGCGGATCAGAGGCAGTCTGCGGTGATGTCCGCGTTGCGTTTCGTGCAGGACGAAAAAGGCTGGATCGCCACCGAGGATATGGCGGACATCGCGTCTTATCTGGGTATGGCGCAAATGGCGGTGTACGAAGTGGCGACTTTTTATCATATGTACAATCTCAAGCCGATGGGCAAGCACCTCATCACGGTGTGCACCAATCTTTCCTGCGTGCTGGGCGGCGCGGGGGATACCGTGACCTATCTGCAGGACAAGCTGGGTATCGGTTTCGGCGAAGTTTCCGCGGACGGCAAGTATGGTTTGCGCGAAGGCGAGTGCATGGGCGCATGCAAGGATGCGCCGCTGTTCACGCTGAACAACAAAAAAATCTGTGGCCGTTTGACCAGGGACAAGATCGATACAATTTTGGCGGAGCTGGATAAATCATGAGAGGGCCAGAGATTATGAGGGGCCCGGTCACCCAAACCACGATGGATTTCGACCAGCCGTGGACGCTGGAGAATTATCTTAAAGTCGGCGGTTATCAGGCGCTGCGCAAGGTGCTGACCACGAAGATGTCGCCCGATGCGATCATCGCGGAAGTCAAGCTGTCCGCGCTGCGCGGACGGGGCGGTGCGGGTTTCCCGACCGGCCTGAAATGGAGCTTCATGCCGAAGAATTTTGCCGGCGAAAAATACATCATCTGCAATTCCGACGAAGGCGAGCCGGGTACCTGCAAGGACTGGGACATCCTGCTTTACAACCCGCAT
>JADGRM010000109.1 GCA_017880945.1 Gallionella sp.
GTCAACGACAGATCCTTGTTTTCCAGGCGTTTGATGTAACGCATCATCTCAGATTCGGAATGATAGGTATTGAAAACCGGATGTTGCAGAATAGGCGAGCTGCGCATTTTGATCGGCGACTTTTGCGCAAAGATCTGTGCTTGGTTCACTTGCGTGGCCACCTTGCCAACGGCCTGCGCGAACACGGCGATGATCGCGTTCAGATCATCGGCATCGGTGGTCTGGTCGACAGAAATGGTGATCGCGCCATCCGTATAACGGAAATTGATCTGCGCAGCTTCGGCCAATTTTCTGATCTTGGCATTGTCTGTGACGCTGATCTTCAGCGTGTCGAAATACACGCCCTCATCGAGCGCATAGCCCAGCTTCTTCAATTCTGCGGCCAGCGCGATGGCCGAAAGATGCACTTGCTGCGCAATGCCTTTCAGGCCTTCCGGCCCGTGATACACCGCATACATGCCGGCCATGATGGCCAGCAGTGCCTGTGCGGTGCAGATGTTCGAGGTCGCCTTGTCCCTGCGGATATGCTGCTCGCGTGTCTGCAATGCCATGCGTAACGCCGGACTGCCCTGCGCATCCACCGATACGCCGATGATGCGACCGGGCATGGAGCGCTTATAGGTTTCGCGGCAGGCAAAATAGGCCGCGTGCGGTCCGCCGTAGCCCATCGGTATGCCGAAGCGCTGCGTGCTGCCGATCACCACATCTGCACCCCATTCTCCTGGTGGCGTCAGAAGCACCAGGCTCAGCACATCGGCTGCCACGGCGATTGTGGTTCCGTTTGCCTTGGCCCTGGTTACGAAGTCAGCATAATCGTGCACCTTGCCGTCTGCGCCGGGATATTGGAGCAGTGCGCCGAAGATGCCACTGTTCAACGTACCAGTTTTGAAGTTGCCGATGACCAATTCGATACCCATAGGCGCGGAGCGCGTCTTCAACAGATCGATGGTTTGCGGGAAGCATTCGTCGGATACAAAAAATTTGTTTGAACCGCTTTCAATTGCCTCGCGGGAACGGCTGTTGAACAACATTGCCATCGCTTCCGCGGCTGCGGTAGCTTCATCAAGTAATGATGCATTGGCGATCTCCATTCCGGTCAGATCCATGATCATGGTCTGGAAATTCAACAATGCTTCCAGGCGCCCTTGCGAAATTTCGGCCTGGTAAGGCGTATAAGCGGTATACCAGCCCGGATTCTCCAGGATGTTGCGCTGCACCACGGCCGGAACGATGGTGTTGTAATAGCCCAGTCCGATGTAAGTCTTGAACACTTTGTTCTTTGCGGCGACACCGCGCAAATGCTTGTGGTATTGATACTCGGACATGCCGCTCGGCAAATTCAACGGCTTTTTCAAGCGGATCGCGGCAGGAACTGTTTGTGCGATCAACTCATCGACGGAGCTTGCGCCGATCTTTTCCAGCATTGCTGTTACATCTTTGGCACGCGGACCGTTATGACGGTCGACAAATTTATCAGTGGTAATCATTGGGGAATTAGGATTAAGGATTCGGGATTAAGGATTCGGGAAATGGGATTCGGATCGAAGTAACGGTTCTTTATATCCTTAATCCTTAATCCCGAATCCTGATTTTAATGTGCTTCGCTATCCACTACCGCCTGGTAAGCTTTGGCATCCATCAGCGCGGCCACATCGGCTGGATTGTCGGGTTTCATCCTGAACATCCACGAGCGATACGGGTCGGCATTGATGTCTTCCGGCGTGCTGTCCAGTTTGCTGTTCACTGCCGTCACCACCCCGTTTACCGGCGCGTAGATGTCTGCCGCGGCCTTTACCGACTCAACCACGGCACATTCTTCTTTGGCTTTGAGTTTGCGGCCCACTGCCGGGGTTTCGACAAACACCATGTCGCCCAGCAGCTCTTGGGCGTGTTGGGTGATTCCTACGCTGATGTTGCCGTCGGTTTCGGTCTTGACCCATTCGTGGGATGCGGTGTATTTAAGATTTGCCGGGTTGCTCATGGTTTTGTCCTCAAGAAAATTAAATTAAACCTTTGCCGTTACGGGCGAACGGATACTTCACCACCTTCGCCGACAGCATTTTATCGCGGATCGAGACTTGCACGGTGTCGCTGATCTGCACGCCAATCGGCACGCGCGCCAACGCGATGGATTTTTCCAGCGTCGGAGAGAAGCTGCCGCTGGTTATCTCGCCCTCGCCGTGGTCGGTATGTACCTTTTGGTGTCCGCGCAGCACGCCTCGATCCAGCAGCACCAGTCCGACCAGCTTGCGCGTCGGCGGGTTGGCGAGCAGTGCGGATTTGCCGATGAAATCGCGTTGGCTCTTCAAGTCCACGGTCCAGGCCAGACCGGCTTCCAGCGGATTGATGGTTTCATCCATGTCCTGCCCGTACAGGTTCATGCCCGCTTCCAGTCGCAATGTGTCGCGTGCGCCCAGGCCGATCGGTTTCACGCCTTTTTCTGCCAGCGTCGCCCAGAAGTACGGCGCGGCATTTGCCGGGATCATCACCTCAAATCCATCTTCGCCGGTGTAGCCGGTGCGCGCGATGAACATCGTGCCCATCTCTGCTGCACTGAAGGGAATAAGGTTTTCGGTCAGTTCCCGGCTGCCGGGCAGTGCCTCCCAGACTTTCGCGCGCGCATTCGGGCCCTGGACCGCGATCATCGCCAGTTCGGGATGGTCGTTGATAACCAGCTTGGGTGCATGTTGCGCAGCCTGTTGTTTCATCCACGCGATGTCCTTGTCCGCGGTGCCCGCATTCACGACGATGCGAAACCAATCCTCCTTCATGAAATACACGATCAGGTCATCGATCACCCCGCCGTTGTCCAGCAGCATACAGGAGTACAGCGCCTTGCCCGGCGATGTGAGCTTGTCCACATTGTTCGCCAGCAGATAGCGCAGGAAGTCGCGTCCACCTGTGCCCTTCATGTCCACCACGCGCATGTGCGACACGTCGAACATGCCGCAATCGTTGCGCACCTGATGGTGTTCGTCTATCTGGGAACCGTAGTTCACCGGCATATCCCAGCCGCCGAAATCGACCATTTTCGCGCCCATCGCGCGGTGTGCAGCATTCAAGGGGGTTTGCTTTAGGGTCATATCAATTTTCCGGAAAATAAAAAAGGCGCAGCACGGTCTCGTGCTGCGCCCCATCTGTCCTTGGTACCTGAGAGATTACAACTCGCGTTGCGTGCCCCTTCGGTGGTTGGATTTATCCAACGCTCTCCAGATTTGCCTGCACCAATGGTTCGTGAGCCTGAGCGGTTACGGGTGTTGCGCCTTCGGCGGTGTCACGCTCGCTTGAACGAGTGACACGCTCTCCCAATTGGTCTGAACGGCAGGCGGGATTATGCCGGAAATGGCCTAGCCTGACAAACACCGTTACACTCAGTGGCTGGTGGCCATGTCGATGATGGTTGATTGCAATTCCTGTTTCAGCACGGTGTCCGCCTGACCCAGCGCACGCTTGATCGCGCTTTCCTTGTCCGGGGCGTTGCTCTTGATATTCCAGCGCCGGGTGCCGCGCACGCGGTTGGTGGCCGTCTCCGACAAGGTGATCTCCAGAACGCCGCGCTGCCAGTACCAGCCTTCTTTTAAACCCAGATCAGTCAGGTCCATCTTCGCCTGCAACACAAAATCAGGATTCTGTCCGGTCTCGATCATGAAGCCGGCTTTGGCCAGCGCGCCCCCAACTACATCGGCCAAGCCGGGAGCGGAATCAAACGCAACCTGCGATGCTATCCGCACCCGTTTCAGCAACTCGTTCAGATCGCTGTAGAGCTTCGCGCTGTTCCATTGCGATTCCACCCCGCGACCGGTGATGTCCACTACTTGCAGGGTCTTCTGCAGGGCGCCGCGTTCCAGTTGCGCTTCCAGCGCCTGGCTGGCTGCGGCAATTTTCAGGAACAGGTCGCTGTTTTTGCGGGACTGATCGATATCGTTGCCGGTGGCATCATCCAGTTGGCTGATTTGCTGGCGCAGGCTGGCTGCGGTCTGCAAGCGAGGCAGGACGGCCAGCGCATGATAGTTTTTCGTGGCGGGGTCTTGCCACAGTTCCGCGATCTGTATACCGCGAATGATTTGTTCGGTATGCGTGCTGATGTGGCGTGAAGCCTGATTCTCATACTCTCCAGCGCCTGTGGGGCTGGATTTGAATTTCTGCACATCTTCGCTGTCCGCCGTCACGGCCACCTGAAATATTTTGGACAAATCGGCGCGGGCGCGATCCTTGGCTTCTTCCTGTGCAGAGGCTTGGCCTCGGCCGATTAAATATTGCGCGCTCTTGTAGCTGGCGCTATCCCCGGCAATCCAGTCTGGCTGGGTGGGATGCTGGCTGGCGCAACCGGACAGCAATGAGAATACGCATGTAAAAATGGCAAAGGCAGAGAGTTTCATTTTCATCTCCTGGTTATGGGACTAATTGGCAACCCAGTGCTGGGTCAGATACGTTTTGTGCTTTTTGCTAATGACTACTCCCGGATATTCACGGGATGCAATAACTCGTTCGCCCGCACCCAGTAAATCAACAGTGACGGTGTAACTGCCGGGCGGCACTGACAGCCGCGCCAACTGGACGTTTGCGGGCAGAGTCAGCCAGCTGCGGGTGTCGGCGCGTTCGGTGGCTATTGCCGCCACTCGCACGAAAAGGGAGCCGATCAATTCTACCGCAGGATCGTTTTTCCGGTTTCCTGCGCGATCCACGGATTCCTGTATTACACCTTTGGCCACAGCACGGGCGATCGAACGCGCTGTAATGGCCGGCATGTGGGAGTCCAGACTCGCACGGGCGATGGCATCAATGTTTTCCATCATCTGGGTGGAGGCTTGTTTGCCGGAGACACTGACGCGGGCGCTTAGCACTTTATTCGGGCGGGATTCGTAGTAAGGCAGCGCGATGTTCACCATCACCGGCATGGTTTGTTTCTGGGATCTGGTGGCATGCATCGCCACTGTGGGAGGCGGCACCCACAGGCCTGCGGCTTTTTCTCGTTTGATCGGAGCCAGGCCGTTGTTCAGGACGAAGACCAGTTCGCCTTCCTGCTCCGGTGCGAGGCTTCCTTCCTGTGCAAGCGCGATGCCGAATTCCTTGCTGTAGATTGCTGCCTCGTCCGTCAGCCCCTCGCGCTGCGCCAGCCGTAGCAGGTCGTGCTTGAGCATATCCGGAATGGGTACCCCGAAATTGACACTATACTTCTGGTATGCCTCGTAGGCCTTGCGGTAGGCGATCATCGCATCACTCCACTCACCCAGCTCCTCATAGACCAAGCCGGTGAGGTAGCGGGACAGCGCATCCTCGGTGAACTTGTCCCCTGAAATCTTCTCCCCGATCTCACGCAGTTTGATATCCACCTGCAAGGCCTCGACCCGCGCATCATTGGGTTGTCCGAGCTCCAGATAATTGAATGCCATGTAGAGGTGAACCAATACCTGTTCATAGTCATCTCCGGCATAACTGACGGTCGCGTCATTGACGATGAATGACAGCGTATTTTCGCTGACACTGGCGGCGTATAGCTTCTCCATTTCAGCTTTGGCCGCTTCCAGCATCTGGTTGGAGCCGGCAAAATCGCGCTTCATGCGCAGCACCATGCCTTTATTGAGCAGGTACAGCACCCGGTCGGTTTTGGAGCCTGATTGTTTCTCTATGTCTTTCAGCGCGGCATCGTATTGATGTGCGGAAAGATTGCGCTCGATGCTGCCGAAAGACTCGCTGTAGGTGGCGCATCCCGTCAAGGTGCTTGCCAAAGCGAATGCTCCGAGCAGCAGCCCAATGCGGCTCGCCACTATCAATTGCCCCGTGTTCAATTAACTAGAACCTCAGGTTGCTGCGCTCCACCAGCTTTTTGATTTTTTTCTGACCAACCCAGACCTTGCGGTTGTCCGCTAGGCTGATCAAGGTCAGATCCACCTGGTAGTAGCGCAACTGGGTGTTGCCGGAAGCGTCGATGATGGTGTTGATGGTTCCCTTGAGCATGAAGTCGGCACCCTTTTCCTGCCCCATCGCCTTGCGCGAAGCTTCGCTGGCGTTGAGGTCCTGATCCTTGCGCTCCCCGCGAATTTCCTGGCGTTCCGTCGAAGAGGCAACGAATTGCACTTTGTCGGAATTGATCAAGGCACGCTCCATATCGGAGACAAAGGTATTGACGTTGATATGCTCGTGACTCAGGTTGCTCACCTCACCCACGATCACCGCCGGCTGGCGGCTTTGGGTGCGGGAAAATTCGCCCAGCCAAGTGCGATCCAGCACATCCTTGATCATTTCTTCCGACACCTGCTGGGAGTCGGTGTCGTTCCAGGCGCCGCTCAAGTCTTTCACTTCACTGGCCTCCATACGCTTTACCGAAGTGGAACAGCCGGTGGCGGCCAAAGCCAAGCCCAGAGCCATCAGTACGGCCAGTGAATTTTTGCTTAGTGTCTGATGCATTATTTTTTCTCCTTTGCAACGCGGTCGAAAATGTTGTCGGCGCGAGTTTCGATGTAACGCTTCAGGTCGTCGTTCATGTCTTGTGTTTCGGCCAGCGTGTTTTTCACATGCTTCATGTCCAGTTCTGCGACGGAATAAATGATACTGGTTTTAGGGTCGCGCCAACTGCCGATAATTTTGGCACCGGCCAGATTAACCTTGGTAATGGATTTGATCTGGCGCGAGACAGACTCTTCGGAAACATTGGTGCCATCGGCCTTGGCTGAAGACATGTAGTCGCTGGAAACCACGTCCATGTAAGACGACAAGACCTTTGCTACTTCTGCGCGCGCCCGGTCATCGGCGACGGATTTTTGCAGCGCCACATCTCCGGTCGGAGAGGATGAACCCACGCCGTGGAACAGGCGACCGTCTTTGTCATTAAGTACGTTGGTGCCTTCGTTGACCCAATCTGGAGCGCCCTTGATACCGAGGTCACTTTCAACTTTGGTCGTGCTGGAACAGGCCGAGATGGCAAGCGCGAGCAGCGCCATGGATAACAGTTTTGTAATTAATAAGTGGGGTTTATTCATGATTTTCTCCTTAAAGTGTTAGGGGAAACAGTTCGACAGTTATTGCGTCGGGAAAATTCGGGGAAATGCGACGCAAATATCATAAGTGAAATGGCAAGCTATCGCAATGCACAGGAAAATGATCTGGTTTACCCGGATGCACACCCATTCAAAAGCATGCCGAATCGACATGCTGCCTAGTTGCCCGGATAAAACAGCACCAGCCGGTAACCGGCCGGCTTGATGCCGGTGGTGGCCAGATGCAGCTTGATGTTGATTTCGTTGTTGGGCAGTAAACCGGTTGTTTCGTTTTTCTGCGGAGGAAAATACTCTGCGGGACGGAATACACGGCGCACCAGCGGTTGGTCCTGACTGTCGTTGAGCGTGAGTTCGAGATTGGGAAAGGCTTGTGCGTAGGATGCGCGGTTGCGCAGCAGGGCATTCAGGGTGATCTGGTTTTCGTT